>CAUEYG010000149.1 GCA_959021945.1 uncultured Eubacteriales bacterium
TTTTTTAATTTTGATTTTGAAACCTTAAAGGTAAAACGGTTTGAAACAGAGAAAGAACAAATCCTTGCAGAAACAGACGCTATTTACCGTCTGTGCAAAGGGGACCTTCCCGATCAAAGGCAAAAGAGGTATGAAAAGGCGCTTTCCCATGTAACAAGGAAAGAATACGGCACAGGCGGATACTCAGTATTCAGAGGCTATTACTGCCCCAGCATTTACGAACCCTTTGCCATAGGTGGATGCAGCCGTGGAAAGGTGCTAAAACGGGTTACGGCCAAGAGTAAAATTTCTTATGAATTTTGTTATGAGGGAAATGATTTAATTATGGTTAAGGGTTTTGGTGACCCGGATATAGACTTTGCAAGAAGTGATTTTATCAAAGCAGAGTTTCTTGAAAGAAGAGGAGATATTGAAATCGGTATGCAGTGTAAATACAGAGACTGTGAATATGAAGAAGTGGAAAGTATCCACGTCTGTCAATATGATGGAAACCGATTGCTTAATGTAAGGCAACTGAACTCCTTTGATGAAAAAAGGCAAAAGGCAAGAAGGGCATTTGAGTACAGGAAGGAATGGTTCTCTTATTGTGACGGAAACATCCGACAAGTGGAATGTTTGGAATGCACAAATGGGGGCGGCATAACATTAGATCAAATTACCTTTCTTTATGATGAAAAGGGGATACCGATCCACTATTATCATAAGGATGAGAGAGACTGGCTGTATGATATAACAAAGGCAAACCAACAGTATTATAAACAGACGTTTCAATTAGAAGGGGGCCCTACAATACCATGAAGTTTTTTAATTTTGATTTTGAAACGTTAAGGGTAAAACGGTTTGAAACAGAGAAAGAACAAATCCTTGCAGAAACAGACGCTATTTACCGTCTGTGCAATGGGGACCTTCCCGATCAAAGACAGAAGCGGTATGAAAAGGCGCTTTCCCATGTAACGAGGAAAGAATACGGTGCAGGCGGTGAATTGGTATTTAGAGGCTACTACTGCCCCAGCATTTACCAAACCTTTGCCATAGGCGGATGCAGCCGCGGGAAAGTATTGAAACAAGTTACTCCCAGAGAAGAAATTTTTTATGAATTTTGTTATGAGGGAAATGACTTGATTATGGTCAAACGTTTTGCAGGCATGTATGTAGGGCTTGTAGAACGTGATCTTATAGGCGTAGAGTTTATTGAAAGAAGGGGAGATATTGAAATTGGTGTGCAGTTTGATTGTTATTGCGGCAAGTGTGAGGAACTAGAAAGCATCCACGTCTGTCAATATGATGGAAACCAGCTGATCAATGTAAGGTCCTTGATGTTACTGAATGAGCACAAGAGGATGCCTTTTAAATATGAAAAGGAGTGGATTTCGTATTGTGATGGACGTATCACACAAGTGGACCGTTTGGAGTGTACGGATATGCTGCAGTACGTTGTCCTAGACCAGATAACATTTCTTTACGATGAAAATGATTTGCCTGTCCACTATTATCACAAGAAGAATCCCAAGCGGCTGCATAAAGTAACAAAGGCAAACCAGAAATACTATAAACGTTTGAAGGGTTAGGGCAAATTAAAAAATTAAAAACCACCACAGCGAAAGGTGGACTGCGAGCACTTAAAATCGTTCTTGGCGCTGGAGAGCCCGGAAAATTTTGTGTAATTGATGCACCTTAAAGAAAAGAACCAAGAGCAATCGAGCGAATTTTTAGTGGTCGGACAGGAATGATGACTCTTGTCCGACTTGCTTTTCTGAAATCGGCCACATTCGGTATGGAGTTCTCCACACTCAGCCAATTATCTTTCTGGAAAATTGTTTATGCGCCCTGTGTTATCCGACCTGTCGATCGGAGAACAAGATCTTAAGTTGGTTTAATACCATGTCCCAATTCCGATAACGCTGTGTCCAGCGATCGACAATTTTTTTGGAGGCCAGGTATAGCATCTTTTTCAGGCTGTCATCGTTCACAAAAGTTGGCTTGTTCTTTGTCACCTGGCGAAACTGTCGGTTCAGGCCTTCTATGATATTCGTCGTGTATATAATGCGCCGAATCTCCGCCGGATATGCGTAGAAAGTAGATAACATATCCCAGTTTTCTTCCCATGATTTTACGCAAGACGGATATTTCTTTTCCCATGTTTCTTTAAATGCCATGAGCGCATTCAGCGCTTCTTCTTCGGTCACAGCTTTGTATACCAGTTTCAAATCAGCCATCAAAGGTTTGATGTCTTTGTAGCTGACAAAACGGGTACTGCTTCGAATTTGATGGATGATACAGCGCTGCATTTGTGCTTTGGGATAAACCGCTCCAATCGTCTCTCGAAATCCGGAAAGCCCATCTACACAGAATAGATAGACATCCTGTACACCGCGACTTTTCAAGTCATTGAGCACAGACAGCCAGAATTTGCTGCTCTCGTGTTCACCCACCCAAATGCCCAAAATATCCTTGCGACCTTCCAGGTTGATTCCTAAAACAACGTAAGCCGCTTTTGTTACATATTGGTGATCTTCCTTTACTTTGTAGTGAATCGCATCCATAAAAACAAATGGATAAACCGATTCCAACGGCCGGTTTTGCCAGGCCGTCGCTTCCGGTAGAATTTTATCGCTGATTTTGCTGACCAGTTCCGGGGAAATCTCTACGTCATACAAGTTTTTGATCTGTTCGGAGATATCGCGCTGGCTCATTCCGCAAGCATAGAGGGACAGAATCTTTTCTTCCATGCCATCTGCGTTACGGTCATATTTTTCAATGATTTTTGGAGAATATTTACCGTTTCGGTCTCTTGGAATTTGGATGTCGACTTCTCCGAGTTGGGTCTTGACTTTCTTTTTCGAGTAGCCGTTTCGGTAGTTTTTCGACAAACCATCTTCACCGCTGTTTTGTGTTCTCTGGCTCTTCGCATAGCCCAATTGTGCCTCCAATTCTCCATCCATGACTTGCTGCAGCACATCTCGGAAGAGATCTTTCATTCCCTCCATAATTTCGGTGGTGCTGGTAAAATTCTGGCTTTCAACGTACTCTTTTAATAATTCTTTTGGTTTCTTTTTCATAATACAAAACATCCTCTCTGTCTCAAATCTCTCTTGTCTTGATTCTTGACTTTAAGGATGTCTTTTATTCTATTTACACATAATTTTCAGAGATGCCTGGCGCTGCAAACTTAGCTGCAAAATAGGAGCATAAAAATGAGTGAAATGAAAAAAAGGAACAACCTTAAAGGCCATTCACTGCTTATTCTAAAAGAAAAATTTATTGCCATTACAAAAGAGCATAGTGTTCAGGTCTATGACCTGGATACGATGAAACGCCTTTACAAAAGCAACTATATTGAATATCCGTCTGGATTCTGTACAAACCCGGATGAGAGTATGTTGTACTGCTTCACAACAACAAATAAGATCTACGTCTTTGATACGAATTCCTGGGAATGTAAAGAGGTGCATACCATCATTCCTCCATGTACTGTAGACGAAAATAAAGATTTTTTTGAACTAAGACAAATCTTTTATATAGAAGAAAATTGGCTATTGGCAAATGAATACAATAATCTTTATTTGATTGATCTGCATACAGATAAGGTTGAACTAATATGGGACAGCGGATACATAGAATCGCGGCAAATTATTTATACAAAACAGGAGAATACCGCTTCCTATTTCTACGTGAATTATGATGATCAAGGGCTGCGGGAAAAAGGCGTTAAAAGAAAGCCCCCTCGATTAATGAACAGCAAGTCGCATATAACCATAAGTCTAAAAGAAATTATGTTGGCGCCCGAGGTCCTGTTGTACGATGAAAAAGAAAATATTATCGTCTCCCTGGAACATAAATGGGCAATCTTTCGAAAGACAAAAAGCTATGTTGTGTTTCAGGATTTACGAACACAGGAGGAAATAAAATGTGAACTTCCTTCTGGTCTTCTAAAGATAGAACCAAAAAAGGGATGTTTTGTAAAGGAGCTTGGCCTGATTATATTGCTATATCGAAGAAAACTGGTGATTCTTCAAAAAAAAGATAATGCAATAGAAATCAAAAAAATAATTTATATGAAATATGCAGAGGATTATTTTATTGCCAAAAACAAGCTTGTTCTAATTGGATGGGAGTATGGAATCGTTGTTAATTTGCAAAACCTGTCTGATGAAAAGGAAATGGAGAACAAGTGTAAGTGAAAAAAGGAGCACAGCATGGATAAAAAAGCCTTTTTCAACCGTGTCTTTCTAGTTGCAGCAACAATTGCAATCATTTTGTTGCTGGTACTTCTTATCCTTAATATGAGTAAAAAGCATAAAGCTTACAGGGTCCTTGATATAGAAAACAGCAATATTTATTTTGGGATGTCTGTTGATCAGTTAAGAGAAGAACGGGGAGAACCGGAACAGATTGATAAAAATGTATGCGATACACCTGCAGATGAATACATATATCACGAGGAATATCTAGGACATAAAGCGAAAATTGCTTATCGGGCAAATCCCAAACTCGCAGGATATTTAGCGGTTGTCCATAATATTGATAAAAAACAAGGCGAGCAACTATTTGATGAAACAGAAGCAAGGATAAAGGAGCGAATTGGGAATATCAAAATCGATGAGGAAATGGTTTCAAAGAAGGGGGACAAAATGGAGGGGAAAATCCATATTTCCTGTCAAATATATGGACTCACTTTTATTAATGCTAATGGAGGAAAATACTTTCACTGGAGCTATAAAAATGGAAAATTTACTTTTTCAATAAGTGAAGTGTATTAAAAAAGGGAAATCCCCCAGTATTTATAGAAGGAGAAACCCTTATGGGAGGGTACTGATTTCCCTTGAAAATGAAAGAATTCCTTGAAATATGATAAGTCACCCTAAGGCACTTTGTAAGGGGTGACTTATTGTATATTTACTCGGTTCTGTCAGAGAAAAGCTATGAATATGACCGGAACGGAAACCAGATCAGGGAGACAGACAGCGCAACGCAGGAAACCAAATCGTTCACTTACGATGCGCGGAACCAGATGAAAGGTTATCAGGCGAAAAAAGACGGAACAGTTGTGCTGGTCCAAGAAAAACGGTATAATAAAGATAGATAGAAAATTCTAAAAATACAACAGGAAAGGAACTTCCCCATAGATGTAGGAGATGATGAAAGTGCTTTCTGTTTCAAATAACAATTAGGTGTGTAGTTTTTTATATCTTTTCCACCAATAATAGGTAAAAAGATATAAATTTTCAAGGCGTGGAGGCATCGTTTTCAGCTATTTTCTGTAAAACAGCCAATTTTCTTGATTTTAGGGCGGCGCAGCCCACAACTTTTATACCTTTTTAGGGGAAATCCGTAAGCGTAGGATAGAAAGCCTGGAAAAAAGAAAAACCCCGGGAAGTGGAAG
>CAUEYG010000150.1 GCA_959021945.1 uncultured Eubacteriales bacterium
GGTAGTTTTCTTATTATCGTGGTCTCCAGACGCATTGACTCCTGGATCTACACTGTGATTGCTCTCTTGTGGGTAAAACGTGTAATGTCTCACATTTCGGCCATAAGTTGAGGACCACGTTGCAGCGCTAAGGGTATGAATCCTTACAAGCAGTTACAACTATTCCCAAAATTGTGATTTTAGGAATAGTTGTATTTCTCTCCCCCTTATTTCTTTTATCATATAATAATTATCAGCATAACTACATCAGTCTCCACGTTTTCCAGTCATATGTTCGATCTGGATTTCAAAGACTCTTGCTAGAGATTTATTCTCCTGGACATATTCCAGGCCGCTTGGAATATAATCCGGACACAGTTTTCTGATCATGGTATTAAAAATTTCTTCTTTGTCCTTTTCTGCAGTAAGTTCTTTTATGATCCCAAATACAATGACGCTTTTAAATCTGGTGTTTACATCTTCCTGCAGCAACTCGGCCTCTGAAACCACACAAAATGAAACTTTACTGTCCTTTTCAATATTGGAAATCTTGTGACCTTCTACAGCGGAATGAATGTAAATCTTTCCATTATGGTAAATATAGTTGAGCGGCACACCATAGGGATAACCATTTGCACTGATCGTAGAAAGAACGCCAAATTCACCGGATTCCAGTAATGCCGTGGTTTCCTGCTCCGATAACTGCTGGTCCTGCAATCTCATTTTTTCGAACATAATAGACCTCCTCATATCATGTTTTTTCTGATTTTTTTGCTCTCTTTCCATTATAGCAAAAAAAATGAAATCCAGCCAGATCTTACCGGCCGGATTCAAAATTCCAGGCATCGCGAACCATATCCTTCAAGTTCTGTTCTGCATGCCACTTTAACACTTTATGAGCTTTTTCAACAGAGGCATAACATTCTGCCACATCGCCTTTTCGCCTTGGATAAATTTGATAAGGAATTTCGATGTTGTTTTGGTCTTCAAACGTGTGAATTACTTCCAGTACACTTGTGCCTTGCCCTGTCCCCAGATTAAAAATGTGAATGCCTTTGTTATGCTCTAAAAACTTCATAGCTGCTACATGCCCCTTAGCCACATCAAGGATATGAACATAATCACGAATACATGTTCCATCAAGGGTTGGATAGTCGTTTCCATAAACTTTTAAGATATCTGTCTCCCCTTTTGCAGCTTTACAGATTAGAGGCACTAGATTCATGGTTTTGGCCGCAGCAGTTTCACCGATTAAGCCGCTTTTATGTGCTCCTATGGGATTAAAATATCGCAGGATGCAAATACGCTTTGTATTACAGGCCTTATAAAAATCGGTAAGCATCCGCTCACAGATTCGCTTTGTTTCACCGTACGGGCTATGGGTTTCCTCCAGAGGCTGATTTTCTGTCATAGGTGAACTTCCATTTCCATATACAGCAGCCGAAGAGCTGAAAATCATATTAGGGACATCATATTCTCTCATAGCCTTACAGAGATTAAGGATTACATTGAGGTTGTTCTCGTAATAGGAAATGGGATGAGACACAGATTCCCCTACGGCTTTATATGCTGCAAAATTAAAGACAGTGTCAAAGTTTCGGCTGGCAAATAAAGTGGCAGTTTCTTTATAATTAGTAAGGTCCGCCCTCACCCACTCTACTGGCTTTCCAACAATAGCACTGATTTTTTCAATTCTTTCTTGGTTGCTGTTATAAAAATTGTCTGCAATTACCACCTGATAATGCTGTGTAATCAATTCTACTGCAGTATGAGCACCAATATATCCTGCTCCGCCGGCTATTAAAACAGTCATTTTTATTTTTCCTCAGAGTTTGGTTGTCCATAGATATCGGTGTTATTAATTTTCTCCCCTGACATTACTTTTTTAATTAAGTTCTGGGCATTCTCCACGGAGGCTTTGTTTGGCTTCATAACATAAAGTTTTTGACTGCCCATAGAGTAAGTACTTGCTGTGCTGCCCTTTCCTGTGACAGCATAGGAAAGAATATCCCATTTTGTTCCATCAGCTAGCTGTTGGCGTACAATGGATGCCAGAGTATCATATGGCATATCTGTTTCAAAAGTTCCTTTCAGACTTTCAAGAACATTGGAATAATTGGCCAAAATAGCTGAGGAACATAGCTTATCCATGACAGATATAATCACATTCATCTGGTTTTGTCCTCTGGAATTATCCCCTGCCGGCAGTGCATGACGCTCCCTTGCAAAGGCCAGGGCCTCAAGGCCGCTGAGATAGTTATCTCCTTTTACGTAATGAAAATCAGGCTTTACGTCAAATTCATAATCTGACCAAACAGTAATACCGCCCAGTTCATCAATGATCTTTTCAAATCCGCTGAAATTTACCCGAAAATAATAATCAATGTTTGTGTCATACAGCGTAGAAAGTGTATCTAAAGAACATTGTACCCCATAGATGCCTGCGTGTGTCAGTTTATCCTTCTTTCCATTAGAAATGGAAAGGGGCACATAATAGTCACGAGGTGTGGAAATTAGCAGAATTTGTTTTGTCTGTGTATTGACTACAGCCATAATATTTACGTCACTGCGGCTCCTGGTAGAAATTCCTCCCCATGTATCAATACCGCTGATATACATAATAAATTTCTTATTATCTCTTTTATATTCTTTGCTTCTGGTACTTTCTATTTTATAAGTAGCCAGTCTGCGCAGAGAAGATGCAAATTCAGGATAATCTCTCTTTGCAGAATGGGCTGTTTTCTGCTGGGAGCTATCTTCCTCCCACTCAGAAAGCATTTTCACATATTCTTCATTAAGAATAATGGCTTGGACCTTATTGTCTATCATGGCGTCAGCCAGCTTTGTAATGCCGCTAAACGATACGGTATTTACTGATCTTCCTATGTGTTTTTCTATTTGCTCTAAGGCTTTATCTGTATTATCCCGATCTAAAGTAGAAAGAATGCCAAAGTCATAGTCTTGGGCATCTTCGATACTCTCTGCTTTGTCCCCATCAAACACATATACGGACATCTGGGCCATTTCATTAAGCATATTGGACATTTCTGATAAGGTATCGCTGGCCTTTTTTACAGACAGTCCGGCAACGATCAGGACCACGCTGATCAATACAGACACAACTGTTGTAATGAGGCGGATCAGCCTTTCCCGCGGCATCAAGATTCCTATCCCTGTAGCTGCCAGTAAAAATACTAGTCCAATAGCAATGGCTGTTCCGTAAAGAGCGGGAATCAGTCGGGAGGTTAATAAAATGATCATCAGGAAGATACTACATACAAGTTGGAGCATCCACGCTATACAGCCAATCTTATTTTCCATCAGTTTCTGCTTTCTGCTTTTTTTGTTTTCCATGCTTCTCATTGTTCTATCGGTTCCTTCCTTTCTATTTCCTGTGTTGGGTTAAGCGCCCACATCAATTCGAATATTAAAATCTGAGACTGCTTCCTTTAAATAACGCTCTTTGTAAGAACTAGCCAGCAGCATAGGTGCATAGGCGTCTCGCCCACTGATATTTTCCATATATTTGACACCGTAAAAAGCTTTGTTATAATCACCTGCAAAGTCCAGTATCCCTTGCTGAATTTCTTTTATTTTGTCGGGGCGGCCCTCTGGCATCAAAAAGCGAAGCTCTGTTTCACCGTCTTCTTTTTTATAATATCCTTGAAAGGATGGTTCAGCAGAAGAGGTAAGTAGTTCCCAGTATACATTATAGTTTTTTGCCGGATCATGCTTTTTCCACAGATCCCGATTGTGAGCTGAGCTGTATAAATAAGATACGAGTTTTTCACATAAAAGAAAGGATTCACTCATGTCTGGTTCTGCGTTTGATGCAGTGTTGGTTCCTGCTACAATTCCTATGATCTGGCAGGGCAATTTCCATTCCTGCTGAACTAAAGCATCCAGAGCTAAGGCTCCGCTTCCCGCCCATCCAATATCCACAGCCGCAGCCTTAGAACTGTTTCCAATCTGCTGGCTTATCATCTCCTGAGCGGCCTCTCTTTGAGGACGGTAAATCTCAAGGACTTCCTGCCAATGCAGATTGATAAACTCTATTAGACTTTCCATATTCCTGTCGCAGAGGATATGAGAGGGATGGATTCCTGCTTGAGGCAAGTAGGCTGCCAGTTCTGACAGCTCCATACTGCGCAGGATTTCTTGTATTTGGATGCCTTTGTTCCCTTTATACATGACTAATTTTTGCAGATAATCATGTTTCATATATTGTGCTGCCAGCTTTACTGCTGCAAATCTTGACCAGTATATATATTCTGTTTTTTCCTGAGGGTACAGTAAGGCGTATACTTTTTTCAGAATATCTCCATCTCTGGACAGAAATAAAACTTTATCAATTCCATTCCTTTTGCAATATCGGTGTATAAAATGACAATACCCCACTGCGAAAAGCCCTCCATAAAGATATCCGTACTCATAAGACAAGGAGTACGCCGTACTTCCGCAATAAATCCGATTGTTCACAAGGCCCCTGTAAGCACTGCCGATAATAGGAGACATATCATAGCACCGATATTTTTCCGCATTTTGGTTGCAGTTTGGATAAAGAAAGGCTGTAAAGCCCCGATTTTGCGCCATCTTAATATCACTGTGCCAGTTGTCTCCTACATGGGCGTAGCAAAGCTGTCTGCCCAAAGCATTTTTGATACAGTCATACAGCCTTCCGTCTCTTTTACTAACTTTGTAAGCGCAGGATAAAAAGATATCCTCTGTTCCGTCATAACCTTTTCTGATGAGAAGTCTGCGAATGAATCCTTCAGGTAGGTACATATCTGTCGTAAAGATAATGCGTTTTCCTCTGCCCTTTAATTCTTTATATACATGCTGCATAAATGTATTGGCATAACAAAATTGTATTTCAGAATCCATCTCTGCTTTCATACCGCGCTGCGCCGATATTCCACTAACGATTTCCAATTGTTCCCATATATCAGCAAGCCCTATCTCATAGGAACCGCTTCTCTGATATTCTTTTTCTCTGGCCTTTTTCTCAGCCTGTATCCGTATTCCTTTAAAATCCAGATAGGATAACTCATTTCCTATGAGGTAAAACAAATCAGAAGGCTGGGAGAAAGGTCGCAATATAAGGGTATCAAAAATATCAAAGGAAATCACATCATAAGCCGACAGTCTATTTATGAGTTCCTCTTCATTGATACAGGCCTGGCTTGATTCTGATGCTCCAATCAAAAGTTTCTTTTTTTCATAAAATTCCATATTCTTTACTTTTCCTAAAAAGCGCAGCTGCAGAACATAGTAGGCGGCATTCAGCCACAAAAGATAGACCCAGCTAAGAATCTTTTTCATTCCTGTCTTATGATCATGGCCTCTAAACGCTCAACCTCAGTAAAAGGAACGTTGTTGGCACGCAGGACATCTTC
>CAUEYG010000151.1 GCA_959021945.1 uncultured Eubacteriales bacterium
CTGACATTCATCAAGGCGTATGGCTGCTTTGTCTAGTCACATCAGCTTTGTCTCTTTTTGTGATAACCTTTAGCGGGCTTCCGATAAACACAATGAAAAAAGGAATCCTGTATTGCTGTATTTTCTTTATAGGAGCTGCTTATGTGCAGTGGGAGTTATCAAGGACAGGGCCTTTGTTTGAAAGAGTAGACAAGAATGCAGAGGTTACAGGAATGGTAACAAGGATTACTCAAAAAGAGGAAGGCTTTCAGATGGTAGTGGATACATCACAGGAGCTGGTTCTTGTCAGCTATTACGGAAGGTTGGATTCATATAGAAGTCTGGCAGGGAAAACCGTTTTTCTGCAAGGAGAAATACAGCTGCCACAAAGTCAAAGAAATCCGAAATGCTTTGATTATAGGCAATATTTGCAGGCCTGCGGCATCCGGGTTCAGATGACGGCATCCGCCGTTACTATAAGCAGGGAAAAAGGGAATCTTTTATGGAAAACAGTATCAGAGATAAAAGGCCGGTTTGAAGAAAAGCTGGAAATATACACGGATAAGGTTACAAAAGGACTGCTCATGGCCATGATGTTCGGGGATAAATCTATGCTTGATCAAGATCTGTACGAAGACTTCCAAAAAAACGGCACTGCCCATATACTTGCTGTCAGCGGCCTTCATGTAGGAATTTTGTACAGTGTTTTTGTATACTTGTGGAGAGGGAAGAAAGAAGTTTTCTTTTATAGCTTTGTTCTGACTGCACTATTGCTGTATACAGCATTGGCAGAGTTTTCGCCGTCTGTCGTTCGGGCGGCAGTGATGGTCGTAATCCATTTAGGAGCCAAAATCCTGCATCAGCGGTATGATTTACTGTCAGCGGCGGCATTTACCTTCCTTTTTATGTTATGTATGAATCCGGTGCAGCTTTTTCATACAGGGTTTCAGCTGTCCTTTTTGGCTATTGCATCACTAGGAGTGATTTTGCCTTTTATAGGGCGTATGTATCAAGGTGTTTTTTTATCTTCCTTAGCGATTCAGGCAGGAATGCTGCCATATACAGCCTATGTTTTTAACTATGTGTCTTTGGGCGCTTTTTTTGTGAATCTGCCTGTTATTTTTTTATCTGGAATTTTGCTTCCCGGAGGAATTTTATTGCTCTTGTGTTCCTATGGACCGGCAGTGTTTTTTCAAATAGGAGCCGCTATTTTGCAGCAGGGATGCAGATGGCTTATCTGGATAAATGATTTCTTTTATGCAAATGGGGCCACCTCCTTTGATGTGACCAGTCCGCCTTTGTTTTTTCTGGCAGCATATTATGGCTTCTTGTTTGGCGGAGTGTCAGAGAAAGGAAGAATTTTATTTTTGCGGCATAAATGGAGGACCCTTGCTGCAGGAGCAGCATTGATTTTGGGATTATCAGGCATTGGGGCTGTATCTGCTGCTGATGGATTTTCCCGTGCTCAACTGGTCTTTGTGGATGTGGGGCAGGGAGATTGTATTCATGTGAAGACGCCGGAAGGCAAAAATTATTTGTTAGATGGGGGAGGGAACATCCGCTACGATGTAGGAATAAAAATAGTAAAGCCCTATCTTTTAAAAAATGGTGTGAAAAAACTGGATGGAGCCTTTGTGACTCATCTTCACGAAGACCACTATGGAGGCATCCGTTCCCTGGCACAGCAGGGGATGGTAGATGTAATAGGTGTGTATGAGGCAAATAGAACCATAGAACAGAGACTGAAAAAAGAAACGGGAGCCGAATTTTTGTATTTGTATAAAGGACAGCGAGTCCAACTGGGTGAAACCGTGTATCTGGATATTTTGGCTCCAGAGAAAAAGGTGAGGGCTGATTATGAAAAAATGATAAAAGACCAAGAAGATGAAAATGCATCTAGCCTGATTATGAAGTTAAAATGCGGAGATATATCTGTTTTGATTACTGGAGATATTGATCAAGAAGGCGAGAAGAGACTTGTTGATTCTTACAAAGCCGGCGGTCTTCGCAGCGATATTCTTAAGGTGGCGCATCATGGGAGCAAATATAGCTCTTCCGATGTACTGCTGGATGCTGTTTCTCCCCAAATCGCTGTTTTTCAAGTGGGAAAAAATAATTTCGGGCATCCTGCCGAGTCTGTTATTGAAAAATACAAGCAAAGAGGTATAATGATATATAGAAACGACAGCTCTGGCGCCATAGGAGTTTTTTCGAAAAAAGGCGGTCAGAGCATTTCTATACAAAAAATGATTGAATAGAGGATACTATGGCATCTTATCAGAGCATGAGAAAAAAAGAACACGCATTTCAAACGATTGGAAAAGATTTAAAGGCAGGTACAATATCAAACTTAGTGCTGCTTTGCGGAGAAGAGCAATATCTGGTCCACTGGGCAGCAGAACAGCTGGTGAATAAATATATTAATAAAGCTTGTGAAAGCTTGGATTTTACAAAGCTGGATGCAGAAGGCCTGACTATTGATAAAATAAAAGAGAGCTGTGAAACTCTGAGCATGCTTTCAGAAAGGCGTGTAGTTTTGCTTTCAGAATTTCCTCCTGCATTGGGACAAAAGCTGAAAGGTTTTTCGGAAAGTGATGAAAAAGAGCTGCTGGAATATGTTAAAGATATACCTGAAACTTGTCTTTTAATAATTACTGCAGGGATGCCTGCGGAACCAAAGTCCAAAAAGAAAAGCAAACTGTATACAGCTGTGAGTAAATTGGGAACCGTCTATGACTTTGGACCTCTCAGCGGGGCGCAGCTTCGCTCCTTTATTGTAAAGCGGCTGAAAGCTTCCGGAAAACTGTGCAGAAATTCAGTGGTGGACTTATTAATTGAAGACAGCGGGTATGGGAACAAAGAGATTGATTATAACCTTTATAATCTGGAAAATGATATTAAAAAAATCATTGCTCACAGCGATGGTGATGAAATTGTATCTTCAGATGTGGCGCTGACCATTTCTACGAATTTGGAAACCAATGTGTTTGCTATGCTGGATGCCATCAGCCGCAACCGAAAAGATGAAGCCTATCGCCTGCTCCATAATCTGTTGGTCAGCGGAGAGGGCGTATACAGGCTTTTAGCCTTGATTTCCTCGCAACTTGAATTGATTTTAGAAACAAAAGAAATGCGGGATGAAGGGATGAATCTGGGACAGATACAAAAGCAACTGGGCATTCATGAGTTTCGTATTAAAAAAGCCATGAGTGTAACGGAAAAGTATTCTACAGAAGGATTGAAAAAAATTCTTTCCAAGGCTTATGAGATTGATGGCAATATTAAAACGGGTCTTTTAGACCAAACATTAGCTTTGGAACTGTTTCTTGCAGAAATATAATTTGGAGGAATATCTATGACAAAGCAAGTCAAAGCCGACCTTATGTTGGTAGTAGTCACCTTATGCTGGGGCGTATCCTATTATTTAATGGATATCAGCTTGGCGGATCTGGGCCCCTTTACGCTAAATGCTTTTCGTTTTGGGGGAGCGTTTTTGGTTGCGGTCATTTTCATGTTTCCAAAATTAAAAACGGTAAACCGAACTACTTTGAAATACAGTGTATTAGTAGGCCTTGCACTGGTATTCGTCTATATAGGCGCTACTTTTGGAGTCATGTATACCAGTTTGTCCAACTCAGGGTTTTTGTGCGCCCTTACTGTTGTATTTACTCCCATTTTAGCCTTTTTCTTTAAAAAACAAATACCGGATAAAAAACTGGCGGTTGTTCTTGTAATGTGTCTTGTTGGAATCGGCCTTTTAACCTTAAACGATCAGCTCAAGCCGGCGTTGGGGGATCTTTTGTGTTTAATGGCTGCCGTTGCTTATGCGGTGGATTTACTGCTGACAGAAACTGCAGTGGCAAAAGAAGAAGTCAATGCCTTTCAGCTGGGAGTGTTTCAGTTGGGTTTTACTGGTTTGTTCAATTTGATTCTGGCCTTTTTTACAGAAGAGCCTCATTTTCCTCAGAGCAGTGCTGTCTGGGGAGCGGTGATTTTTTTAGCCCTTTTTTGCACAGGAGTTGCCTTTATTGTTCAAGCTGTGGCCCAGCAGTATACTAGTGCATCTCATGTAGGCGTTATTTTTACACTAGAGCCGGTTTTTGCAGGTTTTGTGGCATTTTTCTTTGCCGGAGAGGTGTTAGCACCTAAGGCATATGTGGGTGCAGTGCTGCTGATTGCATCTTTATTTGTAATGGAAATTTCACTGCCTAAAAAGGAAAATTGAATCAAAGAAATCGTATGATTGAAAAATCGAATAATTTTGTATAATTGGCATGTTTGAATTGCTTTTATGTCTCAGCTTTGATACAATAATAATAATTGCTCTGCTGAATTGCAGGCATTTCATGAGGAAAACGATTTAGGAGGATTACGACATGAGTGAAAAAGGTTGTTGCTGTGGTCACACTATGGATCAACAGTTTACAGAATTGGCTCCGGTACTGGATAAATACGCCAAAGTGCCCGGCAGCCTGATCACAATTCTTCAGAAAGCCCAGGATATTTATGGTTATCTTTCTTTTGATGCGATTAACTACATATCCCAAGCTACAGGTATCAAGCCGGCCAAAATCTACGGCGTTGCCACTTTCTATTCACAATTCAGATTAAAGCCAATCGGCAAATATTTGATTATGTTATGTAAGGGTACAGCCTGCCATGTAAACGGTGCGGATACCATTGAGGAATCTATCTGCGAATATTTGGATATTCAGGATGGGGAGACAACAGAAGATGGTCTGTTCACCCTGAATAATGTAGCCTGTCTGGGCTGTTGTTCACTGGCTCCGGTCATGATGGTGAAAAGTGCTGACGGAGATGAGACCTACGGCAATCTGACCAAAGATTCCGTTAAGGAAGTTCTGGCAGAGATCAGAGAAAGGGCATAGGAGGTGAAGCACAGTGAAAGTTATAATTGGACAGGGTAGCTGCGGTGTTGCGACAGGTGCGAAAAAGACAGCGGCTGAATTTGAAAAGCAGATTGCGGAAAAGAATCTGAATGTAATCGTAGACCTGACGGGATGCGTTGGAACATGTTATTTGGAGCCTATTGTTGATATATATAATGATAATGGGGAGATGACAAGATATGTCAAGGTCCAGCCGGAAAATGTGGCTGAGATCGTAGACAAACATTTGGCAGAAGGGCAGCCTGTAAAGGAGATGGCCATTTCTGAGGAAGATCAGCAGTTTATTGAGAAACAGCAGAGAGTTGTTTTGCGAAACTGCGGTATCATTAATCCGGAAAACATTGATGAATACATAGCGGCTGACGGATATAAGGCCATTGAAAAAGTTCTTACCGGCATGACGGCCGACGAAGTTATCGAAGAGATCAAGATTTCCGGACTGCGGGGCAGAGGCGGTGCAGGGTTCCCAACTTGGTTCAAGTGG
>CAUEYG010000152.1 GCA_959021945.1 uncultured Eubacteriales bacterium
TGCCCAGCATGTACAGGGCATTCCCCCGCTGGGTTCCTGGACGCGCCAGCCCGTCCCTCAATTCCAGCTGACAGCCAGCTTCGCAGCCTGCCATATATAAATATTTCAGCGCCAGGTTAGAATGGACATATTTGGAATTCAATGTTGTCAGTAGTACCTTCATCTGTATCCTTTCAGACTGTTACAGCATTCGGAAACGTTCATCCTTCAGCATATTATGATCCTTCATGGCTCTCCGGAGCATCGCGATCATCTTCTCCTTATCCTGCGGCAGATCACCTCTCAAAGAAACATAGTTAGAAGCGTGATTGCTGCGGAATACACAGGTTCTCTTTACATCAATATTTTTCAGCATCAAAAGGGTCTCCGCCACTACTTCTTCTGCTGACAGCACTTGAAATTTCCCCGAACGAATATCTTTTTCCAAAGGTACGCCAGGTTCCACCATGAGAGTTAAGAGACCCACATAGGAAGGTTCCATTTCACTGATCATGGTTCCTGTCTGAATGGCGTGATCTTCCCATCCATCTCTTCCGCCCATGCCGGAAATAAAGGTGACAGACGCTTTGATCCCGGAAGCCTCAATTTTGCGTACTGCTTCAATGAGCTGCGCCCTTGTAACGCCCTTACAAATATCCTTTAAGACTTTATCGCTGCCTGACTCTGCTCCAATGTAAATGATTCCCACCCCATTGTTGTAAAGTTCTTTTAATTCCTCCGGCGTTTTGTTCAGCACATCTTGAGGCGAGCCATAGACGCTAACTCTCTCACATTCAGGAAACAGCTTATTGATATGGTTTAAAATTCGCATCAGCTTGTCATTGCTCAGCACCAGAGCGTCCCCATCTGCCAAAAAGATACGGTCCACTCTTCTGTACTGTTTACGTGCCATATCCAGATCTTCCAATACTTCCTCAGGATTTCTCACCCGAAAGGTCTTATCCTTGAACATGCTGCAAAAAGTACACTGATTATGGGCACAGCCGATAGTCACCTGGACAATCAGACTGTATGCTTCACTGGGCGGTCTGAAAATATTTCCTTCATATCTCATAAAAAAATCTCCTTACATTTTTTCCGGTGCCTGGATTCCCAAGAGACCCAGCCCGTTTTTAATGGTATTTTTAGCCGCCATAACGAGAGCGACTTTGGCAGTCTTTTCTTCTTCATCATCCACCAGCACATGCTCATCATGATAGAACCGGTTAAAGGCCTGCGCGATATCTACAATATGCCGAGTCACAATAGAAGGTTCATATTTGTCGCCTGCCTCTGCTACAACAGAAGGGAAAGCGTAGATCAGCCTGATCAATTCATAGGCGCTGTCTCCTGTTATATATTTAGCATCAAACTGACCGGACTTGGCTTTTTCTACCGTCTCTTCTCCTGCCTTTCTCAGCACGCTGGCAGCTCTGGCGTGGGTATACTGCACATAGGGTCCTGTTTCTCCCTCAAAATTGAGTACCTTATCCCAGGAAAAGACATAATCTTTAATGCGGTTATTGGAAAGCTCCTGGAACATAACTGCCCCGATTCCAACCATCTTGGCCGTTTCATCAATGCTGTCCGTATTTACATTTTTTTCTTTTATAATTTCCTTTGTCTGATCTACGGCCCTATTGAGAACATCTTCTAAAAAGACAACCCTGCCTTCTCTTGTGGACATTACGCCGTCTTCTAGGCTGACAAGTCCAAAAGGAATATGAACGCAATCTTTCGCCCAATCATAGCCCAAAAGCTCAACGATCTTAATCCACTGCTGGAAGTGAAGATTTTGCTGAGAAGCTACTACATACAAGTTTTTATAAAAGTTATAGTGTTCCTTTCTATATACAGCAGCAGCGATATCCCTTGTAATGTAAAGGGTGGAACCATCGGATTTTGTAATGAGAGCCGGAGACATGCCGTATTCCTCCAGATTTACAATCTGTGCGCCCTCTGATTCCTCTAGCAGGTTGGCATCCTTTAATTCCTGAACAAAGCGGGGCATCTTATCGGAATAAAAACTTTCTCCTGCATAAGAGTCGAATTCAATTCCCAGCATATCATAAACGCGAGTAAATTCTTTCAAGCTTTCATCCCGGAACCACTGCCACAATTCCAGCTCCTCCGGTTCTCCCTTTTCCAGTCTGGTAAAGATATCCCTGGCCTCTTGGTCAAGGCTAGGGTCTTTTTCCGCCTCCACATGGAATTTTGTGTAGTAAGAAAGAAGGGTTTTGATCGGTTCGTTGACAACATCTTCCTTCTTCCCCCATCTTCTATAGGCGCAGATCATCTTTCCAAACTGAGTTCCATAATCGCCTAAATGGTTGATTCTTACCGTATCGTAACCGAGAAAATCATAAATCTTATAAATGGAATTTCCAATTACCGTGCTCCTAATGTGTCCAATATGAAAAGGCTTCGCAATGTTAGGTGAGGAGTATTCTACAATTACTTTTTTGCCCTCCCCCATGTTGCTGCGGCCATAATCATTCCCTTTTTCCAAGGCTTCTTTTACTGTATCATCTACATACACCTCTCTGGACAAAAACATATTTACATAAGCGTTCACCGGCTCTACTTTTGCAAAGATAGGGTTATCACTGATCTTAGCCGCAATGTCCTTTGCAATCATAGGCGGCGCTTTCCGCAAAACCTTGGCCAGCTTGAAACATGGAAAAGCGTAGTCGCCCATTTTATTATCTGTCGGCACTTCTACCATATTTTGCAGTTCTTCGGCAGTAAGGCCTTCCACCGCTGTGCTCAAAAGCTGTGCGATTTTCTCTTTGTAATTAATCATTCTCTATTTTCTCCTTTTCTGTAATCACCGTTATCTGAACTTTTTTCAGCAGACGTACCAGGTATCCGTCCCCCTCTTTCAGCTGATTTGAAAATGTTCCGTCATAAATTTGATCTCGACCGCAGGATGGGCTCTTTGCCTTGAGTATCGCTCCTTCAATAGGCTCTCCCGCTTCTTTCGCAGCCTGCAGCGCCCTATGATAGGAAAGCTCTGCACCTCTGGCAAAAGCTTTGGTCAAATCTTGTCCCTGGCTGTCCAGTACCTTTTCTCCTATAATTTCCGCAGGAGGTCTTGGGGCAGGAAGACCTGCCTGGGTCTCCGGGCAGATTGCCACGTAATGATGCTTTTTTGCAAAATCCACAACCCATTGACTCCTGTTGTTTCCTCCGTTATATTTACAGTTTTCACCTAAAAGGCAGGCGCTAATCATATACATAAATCTGATTCCTTTACTTGAGCGTCACCACAGTAACGCCGTCTCCCCCTTCATCAAAATTTCCTTTGCGAAACCGCCTCACATGTTTATGAGTCCGCATCATATCCTGAAGGCCCTTTTTCAAAATTCCTTCGCCTCTGCCGTGAATCACAGTCACTTCTTTCAGTCCTGCCATGGTAGCATCATCTAAATATTTATCTACATCCATAACAGCATCATCTAAATTCTTACCCCGCACATCTACGGAAATGGCCACGGTCTGCGTTTTGGCTTTGTACATGCTTCCATAGGTTTTTTTCACTTTTTTAGGCCGGTTTGTGTCCAAAGCGCCCCCTTCAATGAGCATAATGTCATCCAGCTTTACTTTTGCTTTCAGGATTCCTACCTGGACCATCAACTCGCCCTTATCATCAGGCAGCGATACAATCTGTCCCTTCTGTCCGAGGCTTAATACTTTCACACGATCTCCCAGCTTTAAGTCCTCCGGTGCTACTGGGTTATCGTTGACTTCCCGTATTATCTTTTCTCTGTACCTGCCTGCTGTATCTTTAATCCGCTTCCGATTCTCATCAAACTTTTTATTTCGCTGTCCCAAGCTCTCGATTTTCGTCAGCTCTCGCAGCTCTTCCTGCACTTCTTTGGAAACATCCTTAGCTTCCTGCAGGAGCTGCCGCGCTTCTGCCTTTGCCTGATTTAAAATCTTCGTCTTTTGTTCTTCCAGCCTTCTGGTCTCTTTATCCAGCTCTTCTTTCTGTTTTTTCATAGCCAGATTGAGCCTGACTGCTTCGTCCCGTTCTTCCTCAGCAGCCTTTTTATCAGCCTCCAGAGCAGCGATGACTTCCTCAAACTGAATGTCGCCTCCATCTAAAAGGCGTCTTGACTTTTCAATAATCTCACTGGAAAGCCCCAGTTTTTTTGAAATCTCAAAAGCATTGGATTTGCCCGGTATCCCGATTGCCAGCCTGTAGGTAGGGCTCAATGTTTCCACATCAAATTCCATGGAGGCGTTTTCCACACCTGCCGTTGAAATGGCATACTTTTTCAATTCTGTATAGTGGGTAGTAGCAATGGTTCTTGCTCCTTTTTCATACAAATCTTCTAAAATGGAAATGGCAAGGGCCGCTCCTTCTGTTGGATCTGTCCCTGCTCCCAGTTCATCGACCAGCACAAGACATCCCGGTCCTGCGTTCTGTACAATATCCACAATATTGGTCATATGAGAAGAAAAGGTGGAAAGGCTTTGTTCAATACTCTGTTCATCGCCGATATCTGCAAAGATTTCCTCCCACACAGGAATCTGACTGCCGCCTGCCGCCGGTATATGGAGTCCCGTCTGGGCCATCATGGACAAAAGTCCCACAGTTTTCAGAGTAACGGTCTTTCCTCCTGTATTAGGCCCTGTAATGACCAGCGTATGGTAGTCTCCTCCAATGGAAACGTTAATAGGCACTACTTTTTTCGGGTCAATTAAAGGATGTCTTGCTTCTTTGAGAATCAATTCTCCGTCTTCACAAACAGCAGGCTCTTCTCCATGCTGCAGCACAGAAAGCTTGCCCTTTGCCATAATAACATCCAGCTGAACCAGCAGTTTTTGATTGTTGAGCAGGCCGTGATAATGTTCTGAAACCCGCC
This sequence comes from uncultured Eubacteriales bacterium, assembly GCA_959021945.1. Lineage (GTDB taxonomy): Bacteria > Bacillota > Clostridia > Peptostreptococcales > Anaerovoracaceae > Hominibacterium. Next base: position 4,851 of record CAUEYG010000152.1, read on the forward strand.
CTGTAAGCTCTGCCAAAATCCGTTCAATTTCCGCCTTTTCCTGCAGTTCTAATTGGCGCAGTTCGTTGTTTAAATTTACAATAACCTGTGGTTCAATAAAAAGAGTTGCCCCTGTGGCGCTCTGATCGTGCACAATTCCCGGGAACTTACCCCTGTGCTCCTGCTTTACTGGTATGACATACCTGCCGTCTCTGACGGTCACAATGGCATCCTGCAGCAGGGTTTTGTTATCTGAGGAGTTGATGATCTGATTCATCCGGGCTTTCAGTGCGTCATTCTGTCTTACAATGGCCCTGCGGATGCTCCGAAGCTCCGAACTTGCATTATCCGCCATCTCGTCTTCTGACAGAATACATCGGTCGATCTCCTCTTCTAAGCCTTTATAAACTGCTATGACCTCGCCAATGCTCTGGATAACAGGCAAAGGAGGAAGGTCGCTTTTTAGGAAAACCGTTACTCTTCTGGCCAGGCTCAGATTATAATGAACCTGGAGCAATTGCCGCATGGTAAGGCTCC
>CAUEYG010000153.1 GCA_959021945.1 uncultured Eubacteriales bacterium
CTCGAATTTCCTGGCTATCTGTACTTACATATACTTTATCAATATACTGGCAGTTCATTGCTGCATCAATCGTCCAGTATACCAGGGGCCTACCGTTAATGGGTTTAATATTTTTTAAGGGGATGGATTTGCTTCCTCCCCTTACTGGAATAAAAGCAATATAGTTACTGTTTTTCATGTTCTACCACTTTAGTTTCTTTCTTTGTACTTCTTCGATGTCTAACACTTCTTTTTCTTTATAACGTAAAGCTAAATACGTCTGATTCAAGTCAATCACCAGCTTCCGCATTTCCTCCGGCTCCAGAGAAGCGCTGTGGTCGGTTCCTTTCCAGGTCTTATCCAGGGTAAAATGTCTTTCAAAGGTGGTAGCACCTAAGGTATAGGCTGCGATATCAATAGCAGTACCGATATGATGTCCAGAAAAAGCAAGCTCTTTTACTCTTTCACCATATTTTTCTTTCAGTGTATTAATTTCCAACAAACATACATCTTCATAAGGAACCGGGTATCCCGATGTACAGTTATAGACCACCAGATCTTTATTTCTTCCATTCTTTACAAAGAGATCAACAATCGTATCCAATTCGTTGTGAGTAGTCATTCCTGTAGAAACCTGAATCTCTCCCTCATAATTACTACAAAGCCATTCCAACATTTCCAAGTTAGTATTGCATGCTGAAGGGATCTTAATAAACTCTGGATTCAGAGACGCAATTCTCTTAGCTGACGGCAAATCCCAAACAGAAGTACTATAAGTAATACCTATTTCGTCGCAATAAGTTTTTAACTCCCGGTTTTGTTCTAAATCAAATTCTAAGGCCTCGCGATGCGCCTTATAAGTATCTCCATAGGAATTAACAGGATTCGGATGTGGTGCATTATAAAGTTCAGGATATCTGTCCGCCCAGGTTTCAATATCTCTTGTCTGAAACTTTACCGCATCCACTTGGCAATAATCCTTAGCAATGCGAATAAAGCGCTTTGCCAGCTCCATACTTCCCATATGATTGCAGCCTATTTCTGCAATAACTCTTGGTTTATTCATCTATATTACCTCTCTTTTTCTCTTGTTTATTCTGTCATTTTATCATACTGCAGGTCTTCATACAACTAACTAAGGCGATTTATACCTTAAGCTCTGCCATAGTCATCTTCAAATCGGACAATATCGTCTTCTCCAAAGTATTGGCCGCACTGAACCTCAATTAACACTAACGTATCCTCCTCCGACTTATTGGTCAACCTATGTTTACAGCCTTTTGGGATAAACAGGTAGCTGCCGCCTTTTACATCGATGATTGAATCACCGATTCTTACTTCACCTATTCCATTAACAATAACCCAATGTTCTTCTCTTTTGTGGTGTAGCTGAAGGCTAAGCGCTGCACCAGGCTTCACACTGATGATCTTAGATTGAAACAGATCATTAAGAATAGTAGTTTTATAAAACCCCCAAGGTCTCTGAAAGATTTCAAAATCAATCAAACTCCCATCTACATTTAAAAAGTCATAAGTGAAGTCCGGATAAATATCCTTTAACAACAATGCATGCATAGCAGACTTTGTAATAATATTAATCAGCTCTCCCTCATCTCCCAATACAGGAATGAATTTAATTGCTGTATTTTTAAAAAGGTCAATCGCTTCGTAAAATTCGTCATGCACACTTAAGGATACAAATTCCTTTTTATATCCATCTGCAACCTTATCTGTAACCTTAAAGTTTTTAATTATACATCTTCGGATATCACCATCTGTTAACGTCCCCATCGTTTTATGGTTCTGAGAATCCAGTACAACTAAAAAACCTTTTTTGTTTGCATCTATTTTTGTTAATGCCTCCTTAAAAGTCTGATCTATCGTAATGGTAAAATCCCTCAACTCCATAACTCTGTTACCTTCCCTTTCTATTCATTCTGCAGAGGGTTGAAAAACACACGTTCTATAACCCTTTCTGCTGCATGCCCATCATCTAGATAGTTAAATTTATCATGAAACCTTTGATATTTATCATCGTAAGTATCATGCCCTTCTACAATAGCATTTATCAAATCATCCTCTTTTTCAATGATTTTACCTGGCAGTTCTTCCAGATCAAGGTAAAACCCTCGTATCTGATCTCTATATTCATCCAGATCATACATATAAAAGAAAATAGGCCTCTTCAAATTGGCATAATCAAAGAATGCGCTGGAATAATCGGTAATAAGCATATCAGATATCACATATAGTTCTGTAATATCACCATAGCCGGACACATCATACACAAAACCTTCATAGCCTTTTAGCTTGACGGATTTAGCTACAAGGGTATGAAGCTTACAAAGAAGAATGTAATCCTGAGACAATTGCTGATTCCAGCGTTCCAAATCAATTTGCAGCTTGTAGACATATCCTTTGCCCGCTGTATATTGATTGTCTCTCCAAGTAGGCGCATACAGCAAGATCCTTCTTTTGTCATCTGCAGGAATTCCAATTGACTCTTTTATCTTGGCCTCGTCTTCTTTGGTATAATTAAAAAGGAAATCATTTCGAGGATATCCCTCTTCAATTAGTTTTACAGTTGGATTGGTGTGTTCCAGGTAAAAGGCACTTCTCAATTTTTCTGTACAAAACCTGGACGGGGACAGCAAATAATCAAACTGCTTAGCATCGGAAGCATACCGTTTTTGAATATCTTTATTATTATTAATAGCGCCGCCGCCGCCTTCTACAATATCATAGCCCAAACGTTTTAGGGGAGTACCGTGCCAGCACTGAACTAAAATCTGCCCAGGTCTTTTATCGATATAGTCAGGAATCCTCGTATTACAAATGAAATATCTGGCTCCGGCACAAGCTCGATAATGGGCCTCCGAACCCCGAGCAACACTAATTGCCGGTCCTGGGACCTCTGTCAGCGCCCTCCCTTTAAATGCCCATATCATTTTGTAATCTCGAAAGCGTTCATCCTGAATCATATACTCGTAAATTGCCTTTGGGCTGCACGCATAGCTGTCGCCCTGGTAAGCTTCAAAAACAATCTGCTTGTCATTGATGGTTTCCTGTGCAGCATATTGTCTGAATACTTTTCTCTTTTTTCTATTCAACAAGTTGCGGCTTACTTTACGAAACAATGGACTCTTTTTTTTCAGATATCTCCCGCACCGTTTTAAAAACTTTTGTTTCTTTGCCATTTTTACACGCTCCTCTTTTTTATCTCTTTTATTGCCTTTTTATGTTGCGTGGTTACAATCCAATTCATAAGCCTGCGTTTGATCGTTCTTTTCCTGAGGCTGTACTTTCCATAATATCTCTCATAAACAGCCACACATTCCATGTATTTTCCTGTATCATTAAGATTTTTTAGGCGGAAATATGTCATAGCCGGGCTGCTGGTGACACCATTTTCATTAAGGTATTCAAAGATTTGATAATCTTTTGTTTTCACCAAATAGTAAAATAAATACAGTTTGTTTATTCCTTTTGTAAAGGGAATCAGAGATTGGGCGAGACGCTTTTCCTTCAGCAATTCTACTACATTGTCTTTTTCGAATAAACATTCTAAAAAAGAAAAAAGATGACGAAAAGCTTGTCTTTTCTTTTTATCTAAATTGATCCTGGCCAGATAATATTCCCGGCTTTCCGGCACTAGCAGTGTTATCTCAGGCTTTTCAATCAATTGAAACTGCCCTTTCTTATAAAGCCATTCAAAGTAAAAGTCCTGCAGGATCTTATCGTTTTCTATAAGCTTCATGGATTCAGTACTCTGAAAAAATTGATTCCTGCTTTCCTCCAGTTTCGTTGCGGCCATCTGACGAATCCATTTTCTCACGTCCCCCAGTTCTATCGTCTCCGGTATTTCTTCTTTATACAATGCTGTAAGGGCGCTAAAATCCAACACATTTCCCATACAGCGATTCACATATACAGCCTCCTGCATGAAATTATTCAAAGCAGAAGCACATTCCCGTTTTAATTCATAGTCCTCACTAGTAACAGTCTCAAGCTCAAGCTGAGAAAAGCGGTCATAAAATTCGGCCTCTGTACAATTAAGTTTTTCCTTCCACCGTAGCCCTGGGTCAATTAAGTTTTCCTTTATAAATTCAAAAAAATCTACAATCCGCCCTCTACTTGGTTCCTTATAATGATAAACCTCTGTTTCTTGGTAACAATCCTTTACATAATGAAAGGCCAACGGGCCCTTGCACAATTCTTGGTAATGCTGAACACAGCCTGTACCTCTTAAGTGATCATAGGCCTCTTGCACTCTGCCTTTCCGTACATCAAAGACATCAATGGAGTCCAATCCATCGATAATAATCAGCGGCAAATTTAATAACATAGCATCCAGATAAGCTGTACTCCAAGTTGTGATCATAGCATGAAAAGACGGCAAAATATCCTCCAAGACACAAGCCTCTTCAATCACCTTTAAATTTGCAGGATATGTGTGTATATAATCGGACAGTTGTTCTGAAACTCTATGAGTCACCTGCCCCTTTCCCTTTTCTTTTTTTACATATCTAGGTTTTATGGTAAATTCCATGTTGGGGTTATTGTCTGCTATAGCAATAAGAGTATTGGCCAGTTGACGCTTCCCTTCTGCACCGTAAGGATATCCGCCCTGGTCAATAACCAGCACTCGGCTAATTTCCTTATTAACCGGTCTTCTATTTTCTATAAGAGTATCATATTGAGGGTTCCCTATAGCAACACAGTTATACATCAGGCCATTATCTTTAAATTCCTTAAATTTAGCCTGTCCCAAAGTCAGAACTACGTCCGGATTATTGCGCATCAAAATAGAAGAAAACAATGCGGAAAAACCCACCATAAAAATATTTCTTTCCCGGATCTCTTTATATAATTTTCTATACTCCATGAATAAAGTTGGCGAACAGACTACTAAATCTGTTTTTTCCAGTTCCGAAAAATCAAATTCCTTAATTCCCACAGTGTCAATGCCACTTTGTTCATACATTTTGTTATTTATTTTATCAAATCCATCCCGTACAATTACTGTTGTTTCATGGCCCCTGCGTTCCAGCTCTCCAATCAAGATGGGATAAGCATAGTTCATGGAGTCAAATGCAGAGATAAATAATACTTTCATTTTTGGTTTTATCCTCATATTTTCTATATTCTATCGTAATGACGTGCTCTCATCTAACAGTCTAAAAACAAATCGGCCAAGGGCCTCTGTATAAGATCTGCCTTTGGGGGGCAAAACATATTTTTCTCGAAAGGTCCTTAGTCCACTAAAATCATATGGCTGCTCCAAAGCCTTTAGCAAATCCTCAGAGTTTGAAAAGACATTCTGGCCAATAGCTTCTTCTTTAAAAGAAATGTTAATCCCTGGATCCTTTTCATATTCCGATAAG
>CAUEYG010000154.1 GCA_959021945.1 uncultured Eubacteriales bacterium
TGTAATAGCGCTGCTGGCTTATATCTATCTAAAATTCCTGAAAAGGGGTTACTTTAAAAAAGTAACGTCTATGGAAAACACCAACCATAAACGGCTGAACCTAATTTCTTGGGGAATGGCCATTGTGTTTGCTGTTTTAGTGACCTTCGTGTCAGTTACCCAGCTTTGGTTTGAAATCCTTAAATTCGCCAACAGTACAGGGTTTGACATTGCAGATCCATTGTTCCATTTAGATATTTCCTTCTATGTTTTCAAACTGGCGTTTATAAAGGAGCTCAATCAGATTTTGATTGGCGTTATCATAGCTTTTGCGATTTTGACGCTGCTTTACTACACTGTACTGCTGTCTGTTCGAACTCCGCAGATGTTTGAAGAAAAGGAAGAACCTTTTGAAGAAGAGCCTTTCAGCAGTCAAAATGACCCAAGACAGGGGTTTGATAATGTTACAGATTTGTTTGGGAAATTTGGCGAGGCCTTTACCGGCAAAAAGAGACCGGCAGGCAGAGCTCCAAAAAAGAAAAAGCAATTTGACGACCGAAACTTTATGCAGCTGGTGAGTATTGCTGACAAACAGCTGATTGTCGTGGGCGTATTGTTTTTTGTCATGGTTGCCATTAACTTTTTCCTCAAACAATTTGATCTGCTGTATGGACACACAGGAGCCGTTTATGGCGCCGGATTTACAGATGTAAATATTACACTTTGGATGTATCGGGTTCTTATCGTATTGTCTTTGGCAGCTGCCATTGCTTTTGGCACAGGGATTGTCAAGCGGAAGTTTAAGATTGCTGTGTCAGTTCCGGTTTTAATGATTGCCGTTGGACTGGTGGGAACCGGAGCGAGCGCCTTAATCCAGAACCTGGTGGTATCCCCGGACGAAATTAATAAAGAAAGCAAATATCTGGAATACAATATTGAATATACACAAAACGCCTATGACCTGGGGGCTGTAAATGTAAAACCTTTTGCTGCAAACAATGATCTGAGCAGTGAGGATATCAGCAACAATATGGAGACTATTTCCAATATCCGTATCAACGATTATGAACCGGCTGAGAAGTTTTACAACCAGACCCAGAGTATTCGGCCGTACTATACGTTTAATGATGTAGATGTGGACCGTTATATGGTCAATGGGGAATATACACAGACGTTCCAGTCAGCCAGAGAAATTGATGAAGAAAAGATCAGCGATACCTGGCTGAACAAACATCTGAAATATACCCACGGCTATGGCATTACCCTGTCCCGAGTTGATAAAGTCACAGCCAGCGGACAGCCTGATATGCTCATAGACAGTATTCCACCGGTATCTGATATCGAAGAAGTTAAGATTACAAGACCTGAAATTTATTTTGGGGAAAAGACAGATAACTATGTGCTGGTCAATACCAATGAAGAAGAGTTCGACTATCCTGACGGCGATAACAACAAGTACGCCACTTACGAAGGCGATGCGGGAATTGAATTGAATCTCTTGAATAAAACCATGTTCTCCATTCGGGAACGGAGTTTGAAACTGTTGGTTTCCAGCAACATTACCAGTGATTCCAAAATTGTAATCAATCGAAATATCGAAGAGCGTGTTCAGGAAATCATGCCTTACCTGGAATACGACAGCGATCCATATATTGTAACAGCCGATGGAAAGCTATACTGGATGCTGGATGCCTATACTACCAGCAGCAGGTATCCATACTCAGAGCCTTTTGATGAATCCACGGGCATGAACTATATCCGCAATTCGGTAAAGGTGGTAATTGATGCGTACAACGGTACTACGAACTATTACCTGGTAGATGACACAGACCCGATTGCCAACACTTATAAAGAGATTTATCCAAAGCTCTTTAAAGACTTTGAGGAAATGCCGGAGTCCTTGCAGGCTCATGTGCGGTATCCAAACGTTCTGTTTAATATTCAGGCAAATGTCTATAAAAAATACCATATGACAGATGTAAAGGTCTTCTATCAAAAGGAAGATATGTGGGATATTGCTGATGAAATTTACGGCACAAAAGAAACTACCATGACGCCGAACTACTATATCATGAAACTTCCGGGAGAAGAAAGTGCGGAATTCGTTAATTCCATCCCATATACTCCGAAAGACAAGAAGAACATGACAGGATTGATGGTAGCCCGAAATGATGGGGAGCACTATGGAGAGCTGATTTTATATCAGCTGCCAAAGAGCAAGATCATTTACGGACCAATGCAGATTGAAGCTCAGATCGACCAGAACACGGAGATCTCAAAAGAATTCTCCTTGTGGGATTCAGCAGGCTCCAATTACAGCAGAGGAAATATGTTCGTTATTCCAATTGAAGATTCCCTGCTCTATGTTGAACCGGTTTATCTGGAGGCCAAGAACTCCAGCATTCCGGAAGTAAAGCGAGTGATCGTTGCTTACGGAGATCAAATCGCGTATGAATCAACATTGGCAGAAGCCTTGAATTCACTCTTTGGTGAAGGAAGCGCCAAGGAAAGTCCGGGAAGCAGTGACGGGCAGGCGCAGGGAGAACAAAAAAATAATGATACCCTGAGTCAGACAGAGCTTGCGACAAAGGCCCAGGAAGCTTTCGCCAATGCAGAGAAAGCACAGCAAGATGGTGACTGGGCTCAATACGGCAAATATCTGGATGAACTGAAAAAGTATCTGGACTTGTTAGCGCCGTCAGCCAAGCAAGAGGAAGAATAGACATACGTGTATTATTAGAATAAGATGGTGATAAAGGACATTCTTTTTGCAGATTCTTTGCGAAGGGGATGTCCTGGCCTGTTTGAGAACCATATTTGAAAGGAGTATCGTTTCTATGCTAGATTTTGACCTGAATAAAATGCTGTTTACCATACCTGCAGAAAATCACTCTTATGAGGAAATCGCAGATGCGCTCCGGGCCCATCCGGAAGTGCGTTTTGTGTCCCTTGTGGGGATTGATGTGGGCGGCCATGATACTGATGAAAAAATACCATCCGATCTTTTTATTCAAGATATGGAAAAGTTTTTAAATGTGGGTGTGCAGACAGACGGTTCCAGCGTTGTTCTTCCTAAGATTGCAGAACTAAACAATGCAAAGGTGGATATTATCCCTGATCTGGATGTAAACTGGTATGTGGACCACAACTTTAAACATGTGGACAGAGAAACCGGCCTTCCTGTAGGCACGCTGCGAATTCCTTCCTTCCTGCTCCATAACGATGTGGCGGAAGTAGGCTCAAGAGTCATTCTCAGAGATGCCATTATAAATTTTAAGCGGGATCTTTTGGACATTATTAAAGCAAACCCCTATATCTTTCAACACCTGGATATCGACAGTGCCGATGAAATCGAAAAGCTGGAAATTACTGCAGCTACAGAGCTGGAATTTTGGGTAAAGACTCCTGATGATGAAGCGGACAGAGAGCAGCTTTCAACCGCCCAGATTTTAAAAGAGCAGTACTGGAAGAGGACTACCGGTCCGGTAAGGACAGCCCTAGAAGAAGTCATGCTGATCCTGGATAAGTACGGCGTTGAAATGGAAATGGGACACAAAGAAGTAGGCGGTGTTAAGGCCAAAATCGGAAATTCTGGAAACTACGATCATGTTATGGAGCAGCTGGAAATTGACTGGAAGTTTTCTACCGCCATTCAGGCAGCTGACAATGAAAACCATATAAAATATGTGGTTCGTGACATTTTCCGGCTCCATGGACTGGATGTAACCTTTATGGCTAAGCCAATAGAAGGGGTTGCCGGCAGCGGAGAACATACCCATATGGGTGTTGCCGCTAAGTTAAAAGATGGACGGAGAGTCAATTTGTTTACTGCGCGCCACAAGAAAGAAGACTTTCTCAGCCCTATTGGCTTTGGCGCACTGATGGGTATTTTGAAAAATTACGAGGTCATCAATCCCTTTGTCAGCGCTACAAACGACGCCTTTAATCGTCTAAAACCCGGCTACGAAGCGCCTGTCTGCGTCGTAACTTCCCTGGGGCGAGGCATTGAGAGACCCTCAAGAAACAGGACGGTACTGGTAGGTCTGGTCAGAGATGTGGATAACCCTATGGCAACCAGGTTTGAGCTGAGAGCGCCAAATCCAAAGAGCAATACCTACTTGGTGCTGGCAGCTTCTTATATGGCCATGCTGGATGGCATAAAAGCAGCTCTGGAAGCGCAAAAAAGCCCCAAGGAATTGGAGCAGTCCATTTCTAAAGAATATGGAAAGGAAGATTTTTATCTGGAAAAAGATCGCCTCTATCGAAGCGAGCTGGATGTTTTCGAAGAATATACCCAGGAGGAAAGAGACCGGCTCTTTGGCCGAGTTCCCCGCACTGTTTGGGAAAACATCTGCGCCTTTCAGGAGCATCCTTCAAAATTAAAAGTCTTTCAAAGAGATGACGTTATGACTCCCATTACCCTGGAATCCTATAAAGAAGCCATTTTGGCCCAGTGGAAAACAGAACTTCATAACAGAATCGTGCCAAATACCATGGATTTGATCCGCCACTGCGTAAAATGTCACGATGACAGTGACTGCGTGGATTACGATGTGGTATACTGGGAAAAAATCAATACCATCCGCAACTTTCTGGGAAGAGATAAATTGAACGAACAATGTTTGCTCACAAAGATCGTCAGGGCGCTGGATGAGAAAGAGTATGATACAGCCTCTGCTTTACAGATCGAAATGCAGAAAAAAGTAAAAGAGTTAACAGATTTGTACATAATATATAAGAAAAATTTATTTTAGGAGTGAGCCATGTTAGATATTAAGAAAATTCGAGAAGATTTTGATCATGTAAAAAAAGCAGTTGAATCAAGGGGACAGGGAGACTTTGGAATTGACCGGGTTTTAGAATATGACAAAAAAAGAAGAGAAATTCTTTCCAAAGTAGAGCAGATGAAAAACAAGCAGAGTACGACTTCTAAAGAGATCCCCAAGATGAAAAAGGCCGGGCAGGACCCAAGCCAACTGATGAAAGAAATGAAGGCCCTTTCAGAGGAGATCAAAGTCCTGGATGGGGAAGTAAGCCAGGTGGAAGAACAGTTAAAAGACGCTCTTCTCAATATTCCCAACACTCCGTATAAAGACGTACAAGTGGGAGCCGATGACAGCGACAATGTGGAGCTCCGCAAGTGGGGAGAACCGAAAACCTTTGAATTTGAAGAAAAAGCCCATTGGGACATTGGCCAGGATTTGGATATTTTGGACTTTGAAAGAGCAGCGAAAATTGCAGGCACCAGGTTTACCGTATACAAAGGACTGGGTGCAAGACTGGAACGGTCAGTCATTAACTTTATGCTGAACCTGCATACAGAGGAACATGGATTTACCGAAATTTTACCGCCTTTCATGGTAAACAGGGACGCCATGAC
>CAUEYG010000155.1 GCA_959021945.1 uncultured Eubacteriales bacterium
CATTAGCATCCAGCTATCCTCTTTTCTTCCATACACTTATAAAACTCAGTATTCTTCTCAGTCTGTTCAATGCCTGTATTAAGGTACATCTTTCACTTCATTGCTCTACTGAATATACAATATAATTATATATTTAATACTATATATTGGGTTGTTTTATTTTCCGACAAAATACGACACGCAGCGATATACCTAGCCAAATCCTGCGTTTATTCTAATTTTTATGCTGTTTTTGAGGAAAAAGAGCACCTTTGTCAAGTCCATGGAGGTAATGGTCGGTAACTAATGTCTTATCATGTAAATGTCACTAGCTCCTGCTCTGGCTTTGCCCCTTCTTCTATATGAACCAGATGCAGGATAGGACCTTCCTCATCATACATTTTGCACTCGCCGTAATCAAAAGCTGCAGTAACATGAACCCAGTCTCCGTGTTTGAAAGGCATTTCTCCTTGAAAATAGCAAAGAAACCCCAGAAATTGGATATCATCTTCGCAGCAGGTCATGATATGCCTGCCCGGCACAAAATATTTTTGCTCTTTTTTAGCGCTGGCACAGTACCTGGCAGTAAACACGATTTCTTTTCCCATATAGCGTTCCGGATGCTCCATAGCATCTAAATACCAGAGGCCATAATCCATGTCCTCGATCTCTACCTTGTCCCCGCTGTAGTCAAAGGGCATTTCTTCCACGTCATTTTCATACATGGTTCCGTCTTTTCGTTCAAAGGCTATCTGAACCTGAGGATTAAGGGCTTTCAGGCTCCTCCTGAACTTCATGCGGTCTGTTCTGTCATCGCACCGATTAAAAATAATCAGGTTGGATTCCCGCAGAGGTTCCATAAAATTTTTTCTCATATTAGAAATATATAGCTCTGCTGTGGAAGCATCTACTGTAGAATAGATGCCCCCTATGAACCATTCTTCCGGTATGCCGCTTCCAAACAGAGCATCCAGCTCCCACATGCCATTGTATTCGATCAAAATCTGTGCTGGCCTGTAATCCTTTTCACATCTCTTCCAGAAGATCTCATTTAATTCCTCAGGAGCATGAACCGGAATTAATACAATCCCATATTGTTTTAAAAAGGCTTCACGAAAGAGCGCTTCTCCTTCTTCGCATTGGACCAGTACAGTAGTCCCAGGCTCCAGAAAATCCTCTTCGCCTGCAACTTCCTGAATTAAAGTAGTCTTTCCGCTTTCCAAAAGCCCTGTAAATAAGTAAACAGGAATTTCCATATTCATTGCCTCCCTTATTTGCCAAAGACCTTGTTCAGATCATGGGCTTTCAGCTCTGTACCAATTACACAAATCCTGCCTGTATAATCAGGTTTGCATGTACGAATCTGGGTTTCTTCCGGCACCATATCAAATTCCATCCATTGGCCGTCTTCCCCCTGTACAATGCCTTTTGCCCGTAAAACATTTCCAAAGTCTTGTGTCATACTCAGGAGCATAAGGGTATCCTCCAGCTCTTTCTTATTAAATTTGTGAACGGTTTCGATTCCCCAGCTGTCAAAGATCTCATCAGCGTGGTGGTGGTCATGATCATGATGATGGTGATGTTCATGGCACTGGTGCCCATGGTGGTGGTGCTCCTCATGTTCATGGCTGTGATGGCAGCAATGTTCTTCCATTAGCTCCTTCTCTAAATCATGTCCATGATGGATGGCCTCTAATATCATTTCACCTGAAAGTTGGTCCCAAGGTGTTGTAATGATAGCAGCCTCTTTATTATGTTCCCTCAGCAGATCCACACATTCTTTCAGATTTTCTTCTGTAAGCATTTGGCTGCGGCTGATCACAATGGTGGCGGCATGCTCAATCTGGTTGTTAAAAAACTCACCAAAGTTTTTCATATAAAGCTTGATCTTTTTTCCATCTACAATGGTAATCCGGCTGTTGATTTCCACCTGGGCCTGGTCCTTCATCTGCTCCACAGCGCTGGCCACATCAGAAAGCTTTCCTACACCGGAAGGTTCTATGATCACCCGGTCCGGATGAAACTCCTCTGTAACTTGCTTTAAAGATTTGGCAAAGTCTCCCACCAGCGTGCAGCAGATGCAACCGGAATTCATTTCTGTTACCTGAACTCCGGAATTTTGCATAAAGCGGCTGTCAATTCCAATCTCCCCAAATTCATTTTCTATCAGTACGATCTTTTCATTTTTAAAGGCTTTTGCAATGAGCTCTTTTATAAAGGTTGTTTTTCCCGCTCCTAAAAACCCTGATATAATATCTACTTTTGTCATTTTCTTTTCCCCCTTTAATCTGTTATTTCGCCTTTTCGAAAGGCCTCAATCATTGTTGATGTAATGCTCAGATCTGATGTTTGTTCCGGCAACTCTTCTCTGGAAAGCCAAACGGCTTCTGACAGCTCGTCCCTGTCCAGCCGAATATCAGCACTGCCGTCAAGCTGTGCAAAGAATCCTGAGATAATGGAGTCAGAAAACCCCCAGGGCTGGCTCCCAAAGTATTTTAAGTGTTTCACCTTTAGACCGACCTCTTCCATAATCTCACGGCGGAGAGCTCCCTCCAGGGACTCGCCGATTTCAACAAAACCGGCGATAAGGGCTAATCCCTTATAGGGTCTGTCTGCATAGCGAGTTACAAGAATCTTATCCCCATCTGTCACTGCCGCCATAATGACGGGAGAAATTCTGGGATACTGAATATTGCTGCATTCCGTGCAAACCATAGCTCTCTCCCTGTTTGAAAAGTCTGCAGGCGCTCCGCAGCATCCGCAGTACATATGCTCCTTGTACCAGTGGTTCAAATGGGCCGCGGTTACAGCTGCCAGAGCTGCCCAAGACTGTTTTGTTTTATAAAGCTGTCTAATGTCTTGATATTCAAAGCCTTCCGGCATTTGACCTTTCATGTCTTTTTCGAGAATCAAAAACATGGGCTCCTGATCCACGGAAAAAACATAGACTGCCCGTTTTTTCCATTCCTCAAAAGGACCTTTCAATTGTTTAAAAGTAGGAAAGGTCGCTTCTTCCTCCTGTATTTTTACTAAAACCTTTCCATTCTGAAAGGCAAAAAAGATCTGCTCTTCGTTTGCCTTCCTTTGGACAAAGGTATTGTCCAGTTTATAAGGTTCAATGTCTTGTATCATCTCTTGTCACTCTCCTTGAAAGTATGTTTCAATATGCTCTTTGATGATCTCCATGATTTCATCAAGGCCTTCTGTACATTCCCAGTCATCGGCAATATAATGCTTTACTGCTTTGTAGATCCATTCCCGGTAATATTCCATGGACCCTTTAAAGTCCATGCCTCGCTCCTTTAGCTGCTTCACGTCTACTTCTGCGTATTCTGCTGTTATTTTGCAGCGTTTTTTCTCTTTTTCGCCTGTTACGTCAAATACTGTGATGTCGCAGCTATTGTAAAAGGGCCGGTCCGGTACTAGTTTTATCTTATGCATGTGAAATCCCACCTTTCTGTTGGTTTTTATTATACACCTTTTCCTACTGCGGATTTTGAAAAATTTCTCCGCAGGCAATTTTTGTTCCTGAACCTCCGGAAGGCTGGGTTTTAAAGTCATCGGGCATATCGTGAATGACAATGGTGCGTCCCACTACCTCTTGGGGCTCAAATCTTCCCGTGTAAAAAATTTCCATGGCATAGCCTGTGCTGTCTCCAAACAGCGGCGGTAAGTCGCCTGCGTGTTCCGGATGATCACATTCATAAGGGTTGTAGTGAGATCCTGTATCCGCAAAAGGGTCGCTTGCATTTCCTGTACAGGAGCCCCCTTCATGAATATGAAAGCCAAAGATTCTCTGTTCACAAGGCTTTGCACTGGCCGGAAGTCCTTTTACCTGTACAGCTACCACAGTGCCTTCTCTCCTTTTATAAAAACGGGCAAAGCCCTCAATGTCAGGATACTGGCTGCTTCCAAAGATATAAGCTGCAGCCTCTGGTTTCATGTTAAATAAAATTGCATTTCCCATATGATTCTTTCCCTTTCTTAAAATACGTTTCTGGTATTTTATGAAAAAGGTGTGCTCAGGGTGCCATGGAACCTACTTTTCATTATGAAGGGCTGTTTCCAGCTCCGCCACTGTTTTTTGAAGAATGGGATGGCGTACATAGGGGGCAATCTGAGCCAGGGGCTTTAAAACAAAATCTCGGTTATGCATATCAATATGAGGAATATGGAGGTCTTTGGTATCCAAAATCAAATCGTCGTACAGGAGAATATCCAAATCCAAGGTCCTGGGACCCCATCGTACCTCCCTTTTTCTGTTGGCTTTCCCTTCGATTTCATGAAGCAGCTCCAGCAGCTCCTCTGGGGTCAGCAAAGTGGAAAGTTCCAAACAACCGTTGAGAAAGTCATCTTGCTTTGTATAGCCATAGGGGGCTGTTTCCACAAAGTCTGATACGGTTTCCACCCGGCATCCCTTGACTTTTCTCAGCGCATCTATTGCCTGCAAAAGATAGGCCTTTTTATCGCCCATGTTAGACCCTAATGCGAGAAAGGCCCTGTGCCATCCTCTGGTAATCTGGACGGAAACCGTATCAAGGTGCAGTCCTACCGGAGCCCAGGGTTTTTTAATTTCCAGCTGTACCTGCTGCAGCCTTGGAATCTGTGTCAGCATTTGAAAGGCCAGACGCTCAGCTGCTGTTTCCAGCAGCTGAAAGGTATGCTGTTCCATAAACTGTTTTATCATCAGGCTGACTTCTCCATAATGAATGGATAAGGTCAGATCATCCGTTTTTGCCGCCTTACGGATGTCCGTATACAGGCAGACATTGATGACAAATTTTTGACCCAGCACATTTTCCTCAGGGAAGACGCCGTGTTTTGCAAAGACTTCCAGATTCTTAATCCAAATTTGATCCATCATGTTCCTATCTCCCTAAAATAGCCTCTGTCATTTGTATTACTCGCTTGTTTTCTTTTACATCGTGCACCCGGACAAAGCTGCACCCCTTCATAACGCCCATAACCGTAGTCGCCAGGGTTCCTTCTATCCTCTCATCTGCAGGCAGGTCTAAGGTTAGGCCAATTACCGACTTTCTGGAGGTTGCCAGCAAAATTGGGTATCCCAGGTCATGAAGGCTCTCAACTCGGTTGATGGCCTGTAAATTCATCTCGTAGGTTTTTCCAAATCCAATGCCCGGGTCCAGCATAATTTTACCATCTTCAATACCTGCTTTTTTGGCAAGGCGTACTGATTCCCTCAGGTCTTCCGCCATTTCCGTAAGAAAATCAGTATATAGGGCTTCTTTTCTATTGTGCATGAGGCAGCAGGGAGCACCTGTCTTGGCAATGAGCCCTGCCATCTTTTCATCAGCTTTCAGCCCCCAGATATCATTTACCATATGTGCTCCCGCATCTAATGCAGCGGCTGCGAC
>CAUEYG010000156.1 GCA_959021945.1 uncultured Eubacteriales bacterium
CTTACAAAAGGGAATCGCATCCTAAGCTAACCCGAGCTAACAGTATAAGAAGTCCGTTTATTGTTTATACTTCAATAAAGGAGGTCTCATTATGAAACGTAAAGTAAAAGTCGCCCAGTATGGGTGCGGTAAGATGAGCAAGTATCTGATGAGGTATGTATTGGAAAAAGATGCGGAACTGGTAGCTGCCTTTGACACAAATCCGCAGATCATTGGCAAAGATGTGAGTACCATTATGGGTGGAGAGAAGGCAGGAGTGACAATTTCTTCTGCAGCAGACGCAGATTCGGTTCTGGCGGAAACAAAGCCCGATGTATGTATCATTGCTACTCGCAGTACCATGGCCGAGCTTAAGGACGCCTTTTCTGTTTGTGCCAAGAACAGTGTAAATGCCATATCTACTTGCGAAGAGTCCCTCTATCCGTGGAACTCTTCGCCGGACATCACAAAAGAGCTGGACCGATTGGCAAAAGAACACAACTGCACCTTGTGCGGCAGCGGTTATCCCGACCTTTATTGGGGTACTCTGATTACCAATCTGGCCGCATCCTCAGCTCACATTACCAAGATCAAAGGGAGCAGCAGCTACAATGTAGAAGACTACGGCATTGCCCTGGCCCAAGGCCACGGCGCCGGGCTCACCATTGATCAATTTGAAAAGGAGATCGGCAACTACAACGATCTGTCTTCTGAGGAAATAGGAGCTCTTGTTGAAAAGGGCCAATATATCCCATCTTATATGTGGAACCAAAATGGCTGGCTCTGCAGCAAGCTAGGCCTCACCGTTATCTCTCAGACACAAAAATGCATCCCTCACACTTACAAAGAGGACCTGAATTCAGAAACGTTGGGGATGACCATTAAAGCAGGTGACGCTACCGGAATGTCAGCTGTCGTAACGACAGAAACAGCGGAAGGCATTACATTGGAAACAGAATGTATTGGTAAAGTGTACGCACCGGAAGAGTTTGATAAAAACCAGTGGACCCTTTATGGGGAGCCGGATACAACCATTGTTGTAAACAAACCGGCAACCGTGGAATTGACCTGCGCCACCATTTTAAACAGGCTGCCTCAGCTCATTGACGCTGAGCCCGGCTATATCAGTACAGATAAGCTACCATACAGTCAATATATGGTAAAGCCTCTTCATGAATATGTAATGAGTTTTTAATTTGACATCTTCTGACTTAAAATATTGCTTGCACAGCAAGAAAAGAGCCCCGGCTTTACAAGCAGGGGCCCTTTTCTTGTCTTTATTTTTTATTTCATACGTTCTTGTTTTACTTTATGATCTACTACATGTCGCTTTGCAAGCTCTGCTGTCACATCTTTCATTTCAATGCCCTGTTCTACCATCATAACCATCACATGATAGGCAAGGTCAGCTACTTCATATATGGTTTCTTCCTTATCTTCCTTGGCACCGGCGATGATTACCTCTGTACATTCTTCGCCTACCTTTTTGAGAATCTTATCCATCCCCTTATCAAAGAGATAGGTAGTATAGCTGCCCTCTTTCGGCTGTGTTTTGCGGCCCCGTATCATTTCATACAATCCCTCATAAGAAAAGGGGGTCTCATCCTGTGCTGCGAATACCTCGTAAAAAAAGCAGCTTTCCGCACCAGTATGGCAGGCGGGCCCGTCCTTAATCACTTCTACTACGAGAGCGTCCTGGTCGCAGTCAGCTGTAATGCTGACTACTTTCTGCCGGTTTCCGCTGGTCTCCCCTTTTCTCCACAGCTCCTGCCTGCTGCGGCTCCAAAAGCAAGTATACCCTTCCTTCATGGTGATGTCCAGAGATTCCCGGTTCATATATGCTACTGTAAGTACCTGTTTGGAGTAATAGTCCTGGACTACTGCCGGAATCAGGCCCTTTTCATCAAATTTCAGTTCCATGCTTTTACCTTAGAGACGTACCTCCACGCCTTCCTTTCTCAGATATTCCTTTAATTGCTTAATGCCGATCTCCTTAAAATGAAAGATACTGGCAGCAAGTCCTGCATCAATTCCCGGATGCTGAAACAGCTGGGAAAAGTCTTCCATTTTTCCTGCGCCCCCCGATGCGATGATGGGAACAGAAACTCTGGCTGCAATTGCATCCAGCAGTTCCAGATCAAACCCATTTTTTACACCATCTGTATCAATACTGTTGACTACCAGTTCCCCGGCTCCCCGGTTAACGCCGTCTGCTGCCCACTGCAGCGCATCGATTCCTGTATTTTCTCTGCCGCCTTTGGAAAACAGCTTAAAAGTGCCATCCACACGTTTAATGTCCATACTGAGAACCACGCATTGATCGCCGTATTTTTTGGCAGCTTCGCCGATCAACTCCGGGTTTCGGATAGCGCCGCTGTTGACGCTGACTTTATCAGCGCCGCATTTGAGGACCCGGTCAAAGTCCTCCAAAGTATTGATACCTCCTCCTACAGTAAGGGGGATAAAAATCTGAGAAGCCACATCTACCAGGATATCAGAAAACAAGGCCCTCTCCTCTACACTGGCTGTAATATCATAAAAAACCAACTCATCAGCGCCGCTCTCATTGTAAAAGCGGGCCATTTCCACTGGGTCGGCCACATCTTGGATGCCTTCAAAGTTCATGCCCTTTACAACTCTGCCGTTGCGCACATCAAGACAGGGAATAATTCTCTTTGTAATCATGCCTCCTCCTTATTCTGCTAACTGCAGCGCCTTTTTCAGGTCCAAGACGCCATCATAAAGTGCTTTTCCTAAAATAGCTCCATAGGCAGTTTCCTTGAGCGCTGTAATTTCTTCCTCAAAGCTGATGCCACCAGAAGCCACAATATCCAGGCCTTCTATCTGAGCCAGCCGCCTATAAGCCTCTAAGTTTGTGCCCTTTAGTCCGCCGTCTCTGGAAATATCCGTATAAATAACAGTTTTGACTCCGATTTCCGCTAGGTATCTGCAAAACTCCATGCCATCCTTGTCTGTGGTTTCTTTCCACCCGTTGATGGCTACAAGCCCATCCTTTACATCAACGCCAACTGCAATTTTTTCTTTATATTTTGCAACCATCTGCCGGAGAAATTCTGGTTCCTTTACTGCAATAGTACCCAGGATAACACGGCCTACGCCCAGATCCAGGTACTGCCTGATCCTCTCTTCATCACGGATGCCGCCTCCCACTTCTACAAAGAGGTCCATATGGGAAACAATGGCTTTAATGGAGTCAAAGTTGACCAAGCGGCCATCCTTAGCTCCATCCAGGTCAACAAGATGTAAATTTCTAGCTCCTGCTTCTTTAAATCTCCTTGCAACGTCTACAGGGCTCTGACTATACACGGTCATCTGGTCATAGTCTCCCTGAAACAGACGGACAGCCTGCCCGTCTTTCAAATCAATGGCCGGAAATAGTTCCATAGATTCTTACTTTCCTTTCTGCTGATTGAAGAGAATATCCAGAGCCTGAGGAGATTCACCGTAAGATTTTACATCCTTCATCAAAAGGTCTTCCGCCTGCTGCTCGTTGAGAAAGACGGTTACTTCTTCTGATTTGCCGCCTTTTTTCAGCATATAGGTCCACTGAACCTCTTGTGCATCTGGCACTAAGGCCAAGATCTGCTCTGCGTATTTCTGCATTTCTTTATCAAATTTATCTTTGTCCGCCTCTGCCACCGTTTTGTCAAAACGAATATTCATGCTCTTAGGCGTGTCCTTTGTCTGCAATTCCACCTTATAGCTAGCAACATTCTTTTTCAAATCAATGGTTTCCAATAGCTTTGCCACTGCCGCTGAATCTGAAATACTTTCCACTTTTGCGGCAAACAGAGTTTGTGCAGCCTTTGAAGCCGCTTGTGTCTCTGTCTGAGTTGTAGACTGCGAGGTCTGGGTCTGCTGTTCTGCAGCAGCTGATGTCGTTTCCTCGGTTTCAGTCGGGTCAAGAGGAACGCTGTTTCGGTCCTCATTTCCTGAGATCAGCAATAATAGACCGCCCAGCGCTACAGCTGTCACTGCTGCTATTATTAGAATCATTCTAAGGTTTTTATTACTGTTGCTTCGCACTGTTTTCATGCCTCTGTCTCCTATCCATTTACAGTTCAAGAAAGGCTTGCAAAATATTAAGCCCCACATTGCCGCTCTTCTCTGGATGGAACTGGGTCCCATATACGTTTCCGCTGCGAACGGCGCCAGTGATTTCAATATCGTAATTGGACGACGCAATGGTGTTGGCAAGACAGTTCTTTGCATAAAAGCTATGCACATAATAGACGTAGTCGCCCTCTTTTATATATTTAAAAAGAGGTTCCCCGTCATTTTTCAGTTTCAGGCTATTCCACCCAATATGGGGTACTTTCAGCTTTTCCCCATCAGGTCTTGGAGGCAGGTCCGCTTCTATGGATGCAATTTCACCGGGGATCAGTCCCAGCCCCTGGTGCTCACCATATTCAAAACTTTTTTCAAAAAGAAGCTGCATGCCAAGACAAATGCCTAAAAGGGGTTTTCCTTTTTTCGTCTCTCCTATAATCGTATCTACGAGACCAGTGGCCTTTAGTTTGGCTATGGCGTCTTCAAAAGCGCCTACTCCCGGCAGGATAATTCGGTCTGCTGCCAGAATGTCTTCTTTTTTGTTGGTAACAATGGTTTCCGCTCCTAAAAATGTTAGAGAAGCGGTAAGGGAAAATAAGTTTCCTACTCCATAATCAATTACTGCAATCATGTCTTACCTTTCTAGAGAACGCCTTTGGTGGAAGGAATTTCATCCGCATATCTTGTATCAATGGCTGCTGCCTGAGACAGTGCTCTTGCCAGGGACTTAAAAACAGCTTCAATAATATGATGGCTGTTTTCCCCTGCCATCTGTTTGAAATGAAGGGTCAGTCCCATTTCCCGAGAAAATGCAGTCATAAATTCTTTGACCAGCTCTGTATCAAAAGTACCCACTTTTTGTGTCGGTATTTCCACATCAAAATTCAAATACGCTCTCCCACTAATGTCCAGTCCGCACAAAACCAGAGTTTCATCCATAGGCAGCAGCATACTGCCATAGCGGCAGATGCCCCGCTTTTCTCCCAGGGCAGCTTTGAAAGCCTGTCCCAGAGAAATTCCGATATCTTCTGTTGTGTGGTGGTCATCTACATGGCTGTCGCCTCTGCACTCTATCGAAAGATCAAAACGCCCATGACGTGCAAACAGCTCCATCATATGGTCGAGAAATCCGCACCCTGTGTTGATTTGGTAGCTGCCGCTGCCGTCAATATCCAGTGACAGTTTGATTTCTGTCTCGTTTGTTTTCCTGTTAATCCGGCTTGTCCTCATTTCCTGCTCCTTTCCAGCAATTCCTCTGTAGCCAAAAGAAGCGCCCTCATGTGCTCTTCTGTG
>CAUEYG010000157.1 GCA_959021945.1 uncultured Eubacteriales bacterium
CATATACCTGACCATATTTTGCCTGCAACGCCATTTCCACTGATATAGAGCCGGTTCCTGCTCCAATATCGTAAAGAACGTCATCTTCACAGATCTGCAGTTTGGATATGGTTACACTTCTCACTTCTTCTTTGGTCATGGGAACCTTACCTCTGATAAAAGCTTCATCAGGAATTCCATGAGTCACAATCTGTTTTCCCCGGGCCATGTGATTTTCCACTAAAACAACACTGAGCGGATCAAAGGAACGGTCAGCCAGCTCATAAGCACTGCCTGTGGAGATTGTTTCTCTTTCATAAGAAAGCCTTTCGCCTACAGAAACCAAAACATGTCCCAGATCAGCCTTTATCAGGGCACTGCAAATATAAGCAGGGGTCTTCGTCGTGTCGGTGAGGAGAAATACTTTTTTATGGGTGCGGATAGCCCCTACAAAATCCCCGTTTCGTCCATGAAGGCTGACCACGTTTACATCATCCCATGATACCTGCAGCTTTGCACAAAAATATTGCAGGGAGCTGATTCCAGGAATCAGCTCCACCTCCCATCCTTGTTCCTCTCTGATCAAAGCAGCCAGCTTTTTCGCGCCACTGAAAAAACCGGTATCTCCTGACATAAGCACTGCCGCAGACTCCAAATCGCTCTGTTGTCTAAGCCACTGCACAATCTTTTCCGGTAAAACAGCATAGCAGGTTCCTTTGTCTTTGCAGGATACACTTTCCACCACACGTTTTGCTCCAATAACAGCCTGGCTGCCCTTTATTTTTTCTATGGCTTCTGCGGTCATAGTTTTTGGATTTCCCATGCCAATACCAATGATGAATATCTGCTTCATGAACCTTATACTCCAAAATATTCTGCTGCTGCGGACAAAGTAGCGTCAATGTCAGCGTCTGTATGAGCGCTGGACAAAAACATGGCTTCAAATTGAGCAGGAGCAAAGTAACTGCCTTTATCCATCATAAACTTAAAATAATCCGCATAACGCTTAATGTCGGCAGTCTTTGCTGTAGCAAAATCGGTTACCTTCTCACTGGTAAAGTACAAGGTGCCAATAGAACCCACATAATTGACGCTGCAATCAGCTCCCGCTTTTTCTACGATTTCTCTCAGTCCGGCATACAGCTTTTCTCCTAAAGTCTGGATTTTGGTATAAACCTCCGGATGATGTTTCAAGTAGGTAAGCTGGGCAATGCCTGCAGCCATAGCAACTGGGTTTCCGCTGAGAGTTCCCGCCTGATAAACCGGCCCCAAAGGTGCCACCACTTCCATAATCTCTTTCTTTCCGCCGTAAGCGCCTACTGGCATACCTCCGCCGATAATTTTTCCAAAAGTAGAAAGGTCCGGCTTAATGCCCAAAAGCTCCTGAGCACCGCCTAAAGCCAGACGAAAGCCTGTAATCACTTCGTCAAAGATTAATACGGCTCCCTGGTCTGTACAAATCTGCCGCACCTTTTCCAAAAATCCTTTTTCCGGAGGCACAACACCCATATTTGCTGCAACAGGTTCTAAAATAACAGCAGCAATTTCTCCCTTATACGTAGCAAATAATCGTTCCACGCTTTCAAAGTCATTGTACCTGGCAGTTAGTGTATCCTGGGCACATCCCGGCGTTACACCTGCACTGTCAGGAGTTCCTCCTTCGGCAATGAGCCCGGACCCTGCTTTTACCAGCAAACCGTCACTGTGACCATGGTAGCATCCTTCGAATTTTATAATGCGGTTTCTTCCTGTATATCCTCTTGCTGCCCGCAGCGCGCTCATAGTAGCTTCTGTCCCTGAATTAACCATGCGAACCATTTCTACTGAGGGCAGAATTTCACACACCAGCTTTGCCATATCAACCTCTCTGGCAGTGGCCGCCCCAAAGCTAAGGCCGTCTACAATGACTTCCTGAACAGCTTTTAAAACGTCTGGGTGATTATTTCCTAAAATCATGGGGCCCCAAGAGCCAATGTAATCGATCATTTTATTGTCGTCTTCATCATAAAGGTACTGGTCCTGTGCTTTTTTTATAAAGCGAGGCGTATCGCCCACAGCCTGAAAAGCTCTGGCCGGACTGTTTACTCCTCCTGGAATGTATTTTTGCGCTTCTGCAAAAAGAGCTGCTGATTTTTTCGTAGTTGCCATTATCCGATTCTCCCTTCATCGATCATTTCTGCGATTTCCTTTGCAAAATAAGTAATTAAGATTTCCGCTCCGGCACGGTAAATGCTGACAGTCGTTTCCGCAATAATGGCTTTTTCATCTATCATGCCCTGGTTACCTGCTGCTTTGATCATAGCGTATTCTCCGCTTACACTGTATGCTGCTACAGGAACATTGACCCGGTCTCTTGTTTCCCTGATAATATCCATATAGGAAAGGGCCGGTTTTACCATAATGATATCTGCGCCTTCTGTCAAATCGGTATCTACTTCTTTCAAGGCTTCTCTTCTATTATGCCAGTCCATCTGGTAGGTCCTGCGGTTTCCCTTAAAATTATCAGAGCCTGCCGCATCACGAAATGGTCCGTAAAAGGCAGATGCATATTTTGCTGCATAGGACATGATAGGCGTATCTATGTAACCGGCTTCATCCAGTGCCTGCCGGATCACTGCAACTCTGCCGTCCATCATGTCAGAAGGGGCCACCATATCAGCTCCGGCAGCAACTTGAGATACTGCAGTTTTCGCCAAAAGAGGCAGTGTCTTATCGTTGTCAACAGAATCTCCCTTTATGATTCCGCAATGGCCATGGCTGGTATATTCGCACATACATACATCACCGATATACAGCAGCTCCGGCACCTCTTTTTTTCCTACCCTCATGGCTTCCTGAATAATGCCGTGATCATGGTAAGCCTGACTTCCACATTCATCTTTGTGTTTGGGAATTCCGAAAAACATGATATTTTGAATTCCGGCCTTTGCCGCTTCTTCCAGGGCATAAGGCAGCGTATCCGGGCTATACCGTTTTTGCCCGGGCATGGTTTCTATTTCACGAATGATGTTTTCGCCTTCTTCTACAAAAATAGGATAGATCAGAGATTTCTTGGAAATTCTGGTCTCGCGAATCATATTCCGCACTCGTGCATCCATTCTCAGCCGGCGCGGCCTTTTTGTCAGTTCCATTTGTCATCCTCCTTTATTTTAACCGGGCTTTTGCCCTTTCCTTTTCCAAACATAAATGACATAACTCTGTTTTTCATTATATGCCAATGAATGCCAAAGGACAAGGGGGCAGTTTTTGTTCATTTTATCGGAGCATTACGCGAAAGAAAATTCCAATTCCTCCATTGCCGCAGCAACGGTTACTCCGTTTTTCGCCTGTTTTTTTACAAGCATCCTTCCTCCTCTGGTGCCAAGAGATGCAGCCCGTTCACAAACATTATCCACACCTGTTACAGAACTGACAAAAGAAGAGGGTGTAAAGGTTCCTTTAACCGATGCCAATTGCTGCGCTGTAAACACGCGAAAAGGCAGGCCCCAGGCCTGGCAAAATTGAAGAATCCCTTGCTCCTGCTCTTTCAGATCAATGGAAGCTATTTCTCTGACAGATTGCTTTGAAAGATCAAAGTCTTCTAAGACTTGGTTTACAGCAGCCTCAATGCTTTCTCTGGAAATGCCTTTCCTGCATCCAATTCCCAAGACAACACATCTTGGAATTAATTGCAGCGTATTTCCGTTACAAGGCTTTTTCCTTATGGAGATTTCAAGGTTTGTTTCCAGGATTTTTCTGGCGGCAAATCCCTTGGGCAGAGAGCCTTTTATCGAAAATTGGCTGAAAAATCCGATCTTCTTTCCTTCCAGTAAGGAAGCTGATACTTGCTTAGCCAGCTTCATATGGCTGATGACCAGCCCATTGGCCCGTGCCCATTCATCTACGGCAAAAAGTCCATTGAGATCTGTTGCAGTAGTAATAACGGGTATGGCTTTGATTCCTGCGGCAATCTCCCTTGCCAGTTCATTGGCGCCTCCAATGTGCCCTGATAGGAAGGGAATCACATAAGTACCTTGCTCATCTACAACAATGCAGGCAGGATCTGTAGTTTTGCTCTTCACAAAGGGAGCAATTGCCCGAACAGCAATACCTGATGCTCCCACAAAGATGAGCGCGTCCTGACTGCCAAAGGCCTCTTGAGTCCAATCTTTCAGACTGCCGGAAAGCTTCTGCAGTTGCTTGCTTCCTGAAAAATTCCCTTTTTGATAGCCAACACACTCCTGTTCTCTTAGACATGCCATGATTCGCTCACAGGTTTGGGTGCCGTTCTTTGTAAAACAGATTAACTTGATTTTCATATTATATATGCTCCTTATCCTGTTTTTCACGGATTAAACTCATTATATGTTACTGCGGGAAAAAGGACAAGAAGTTTCTATTTTAGCAATGCTCCCGGCTTTTATCTAGATCAAAGCCCGTTGCAAACAACTTGCCAGCCCTGTTCTGGACTGGCAAGTTACTGATTCCTATTCTTTTGTTCGGAACATGAGTTTTTTCAATGCCTTTTTATTAAAAGGTATGAGTGGATACAGATAGCTGGTACCTCCGATTGTCTTTGTTGCAGCAATCCACAAAAGCCCTAGGACAAGTCCGATTACGGCTCCCCATATTCCATAGACTGCCGCGCCTATGAGAATCAAGATGCGAACAAATTTAATACCATACCCCAGTTCAATGCTGGGCTGAGTAAAGCTTGCCAGAGCTACCACAGCCATACACAAGATGGTCTGCGGAATAAACCAGCCTGCAGAAATGGAAAATTCACCTAAAATCAATGCTCCTATGACGGACAATGACATGCCCAAAGATTCCGGTGTATTGAGGGAGGCTAATTTCAAACCATCAATGGCCAGCTCCAACAAAATAAATTGCCAAAACAGGGATATGGCAAAATTTCCGTCAGGAACGAAAAAGTCGATGTTAATGGGAATCGGAATATCACCCTGCCCGATCAAAAGATATACTGGCGTTAGAAAAAGAATGACCAGTGCATTTGCAATTCGCAGCAGGCGAAAATAGTTTCCTGTCAGCACAGGGAAGTAATAGTCATCTACATCCTGTACAAAATCAAAGATTCCCGCTGGGATTAAAATAACAGTAGGAGAATTATCAATAATAATAGCGATTTTTCCCTCTGACACGTGGGCAGATACTACGTCAGGCCGCTGGGTATACCGAACCTTTGGGAATGGATTAAACCAGTTTTTCCTTTTTTGCATCTTCCCCAGGGCCTCAATAATCGTCTGTTCCCCTACTGTTGTAGTGTCAAGCTGCATGGAGTCCAGGTACACAGAAAGT
>CAUEYG010000158.1 GCA_959021945.1 uncultured Eubacteriales bacterium
TCGCTAATTTCATCTAAAAACAGGGTTCCTCCATTGGCAGCTTCAATAAGACCAACTTTCCCCCCCTTATTAGCTCCGGTGAAGGATCCTTCTTCATATCCAAATAATTCTGATTCAACAATTGAGTGAGAAATGGTTCCGCAGTTAACCTTGACAAAAGGCTTCTCCTTACGATCCCCCAGACTGTATATGTATCTGGCGATGACTTCTTTTCCGGTACCTGTCTCCCCATTGATCAGAACAGTGGCTTTTGTGGCTGCTATCATTTTTATCAATGTTTTTATCTCAAACATGGCAGCATTACAAGTAATCACCTTATCGGCACCCTCTTCTGTATGATTGGCATAGGAAAGACCGCATTCTCCTAGTTCTGCTATTTTTTTGCTAATCTTCATCTGGGTGGAAAAATCTCTGGTCACAGAGACTATTTTTTCCAGCTTTCCTGCTTTGTTTAGAACCGGAGCACCTACAGATACTAATTCTTCACCGATCTTTGTTGTTTGTATCACCACCTGAGGCTGTTTGGTTTCCAATACCCTAACCGTAACTGAAGGTTTAAAGATCTCCTTATTTTCCATGGCATAAACGTTTTTTCCAATAAAATATCCTGGCGGTACGCCACAGGTTCGAGAAATTTTTTCTCCTGCAAATTCAATAACTCCAGAGCCATCGGTTACCATCAGCGTCTCATCTCCATACTCATTAAAAACACCTATCAGTTCTTTATTCAGTTCCAAAGTTTTTTGGGACAAATTTTCAATTTTTATTACATCTGTAAAATCTACGATAAAAAACCAAATATAATTGTTCTCCATAGTACTGTGGATTTTTACTGGTATTCCGCAAAGCTCTCTACTGAACGTTTCTCCCTTTAATACAGCATCTATCGTTTCGTCGCTGAAAATATCGCTGATTTTCTCAATACTTTCAGCAGGGTTCAGATCCAGCAGTGTCTTTGCGTTATTATTCATGGTCAAAATGCGAAGGCTTTTTCTTTCACATAAAATTAAACCATCACTACAACCGGCAATCAGCGATTCGTACAACCGGTATTCTACAATGATTTTTTCCGCTGATGCCTTTAATTTAAAGTCTCTCTCCATTTCATGTACTCCATCTTCTCCCATTCTTTTATAGTACGAGGACACTTAACCGCCATGCCTGCTCAGTGTCCTTTTACCAAATGTCCATTAAAGAAAAATATAGAAAGCCATCTGCGGCTCCATATCACAACTATTGATCAGCGTCATCACCATCATCATAGGCAAAGACACCTTTTTTCACTTCTAAAAGGTATCCGACCAGGCAGCACGGTCCAAACAAAAAGTTTACAATGATCAGAAACCAGAATAATACGGATGTTCCATACAAGAATCCTAAAGGTACTAAGACGCTTAACAGGACTACGATTACAGCCAATATACTGCCAACTTTATCTTTCTTTTCCGCCGACATAGGCGCATACTTATTATTTGACATACTATTCCTTCCTTTCTATTGATTAATTTTTGTGGATTTGTCCTTATACGTGGCAAAGCAGGCAACAAAATATACGATTCCGCCAAAGATCCAGGTAGCCACACTGGAAGGAATGGCATACGGAACACCCAAGGCAAACTGCCAGATTGCATAGAAAACAATTCCGGCCACAATAGCAATCAGGCCTCCTGCTGCAGTTTTCTTTTTAAAGAAAAACCCTCCTAAAATTGGGATTAAAAATACAGCCACTTGAAATCCTCCGATTACAGACCAGGCGTTTCCAATTCCGTTTCTCCATAAATAAGTGCCTGCAATAATGAAAACCCCAATCAATACAATCATAGCCCTTGTTCCTTTCAGTACACTCTGATCACTCAACTCAGGCTTAAAGATATCCTTATAGATATCCTTTACTAGAATCCCTCCTGTGATCAGCATATCTGCACTAACTGTGGACATGACTGCCGCAATAAGAGCAGCTACAAACAATCCCCTTGCTCCTGCCGGCAAAACTTCAAAAACAGTTGCCCAAAAGCCTTCTGAAGCTGTAGCTACATCTGGATGCAGCACAGAACTGGCCATCCCAGTAATAACCATAACTGCGCTGAAGGCAATACCGATTACCAACATAAGAGAATACGCCACCTTGATATCTCCGCCTGCCTTTGCTGCACCAAATCTTTGATAGCTCTGTGCGTTTACATACAAGGCTGCTGCGGAAATAACATAACCAAATGCCCCTGCAAAGGTTTGATTTCCTACAAGGCTAAGCTTTTCAGGATCACTTGCCATGACTGCTTCATACAAAGCCTCCACTCCATTAAATTCATGATAAATTCCTAAGAGCACGGCTCCGGCAGATACCGTCATTACCATAAACTGAATTAAATCGGTAACGGCCAGCCCCCACATACCAGCCATAGCAGTATAGAGAATAATAGCAAAGCCGGCTACAATCATCGTGAGCCAGATCGGAACTCCTGATACCAGATTCAGTACCTCTCCCACTGCAAAAAGCAATGCGCAGCAGTACAAAATAGATGCCATAGGAACGATACTAGCCAAAATCCCTGCCGATTTGTTGTAAAAATAGCGAATCAAGTCAGGAAGGGTCACTACATAATCAGGGATTTTATCCCTTGTCATAGGACCGATCCACAGGGCCAGTGGCAACCTCAGAATGCCGCTCGGGATCACATAAAACAGGATAATTGAAATTCCCAAAGTGCTTCCCAGTTCTCCTAATCCCACAATGGTCCATGAGTCATACCAAGCCGCTGCTGCTACACCAATTAACACGGGAATAGTCAGTCGCCTGGAAGCTACAAAAAAGCTTTTAAAACTTTTGCTGGCTTTTCTGTGCATAATAAACCCCACGCTCATAACGCCGATAAAATACAGCGCCAGCACAGCCCAATCAAGGGCTCCCCATAATTCCTTAAAATCAATCATTATTACACCTCCGTTACGTGCTTAGCCTTACTCTAAGTCCGCTGATATGTTCGTTCTCTGCTCCAAACTGATCCCTGTAAGCGAATTTTTCAAAGGCTTTTCCTCGTGAGGAAAGCTCTAGTTTCCAGGCCTCTCTGAAAAAAGCTTGTCGTTTCATTAAAGTAAGCTCTGGAACCGCATGAAAAACCTTTCTTAAATATTGCCACTTAATACATTCTACACTTTTTTCAAAGGCTTCTTTTTGACTGCAGTTGGCTTTTAAAATCTGTCCGCCTAGCTCGGCTGTTTTTTTCTTTTGCAGCCTTAAGTCATCGAAAAGATCAAAATGAAAAGGGTGCACCAGATTCATATCAAAGACTACTGCAATTTTTCCCTCTCGGTCAAAGAGACTGTTTCTGTTTAAATCTTGCTTTTTTCCGCTTCTTATCAGCTTATAATGAAATACCATAAATTCATAGGGAATCTGAACCTTTTCCTTTGCAAGCAAGCGATACTTCACAGGACAAAAGAGCCCCAACAGCTTAGGATGAATCTGCTTCATTTTCAGGCGGACTGCTTCCTCATCCGTGCAAGCCACAGGTGTGGTCCATACATAGTTCTCTGTCATTGCTGTTTTCATTTTGCTCCTCCTTTTCAACCATCATTTTTTATTTTCCGGGAATCACCTATTATTAATCGCAATTGTTGTGCCAAAGCATGTCCATATTTTCAAAAAATTCTAATATCGTTGATATTACTGCATTTATTACAAGCAAAGAAGAATTGTCTTTCTCTTTCAGACAGGAAAACTATGCGCAGCCACATACAGAAATGCGCTGCTGCATTTGAAAAAGCGGGTTGCTTATGAAAAGCACTGCCCTTTTCCCACATCAAAAGTATTAAAGTTCATAAGCTTTTTTATAAAGACTGATAAAGTCAGTTTTTGTCAATTTCCTACAATTACTGGATAAAGATACGTTTTTCATGCATAATTCAGCCAGCATTTCAAACTTCTGAGGACTCACATAACCTAATTCCCTTAATGTGGGAATATTTAATTCTCGGGAGAGAGATTTAAGCCACCGCGCCCCATTAACAGCTATCTCTTCATAATTTTGCGAGTTGCTGCTAATGCCTAACGCCTCTGCCACATCTTTGTGCCTTTTGGCATCAAATTTCATATTGTACTCAAAAACAATTGGGAGAAAAATGGCGTTGGCTACACCGTGAGGTGTATCATATAGGCCTCCCAAGGCTTCCGCCATACAATGCACTCCCGCAATATCAGAAAATCCGAAGGCGATTCCAGCCGTCAGACTTGCAGCCATCATTTTACGGCAGTTTTCTCCGCTGCGAGCATGGATAAATTCCGGCAGGCTTTCTGCAATAGAACGGATAGCCTGCAAGGCCAGCCCGTCTGTTATAGGATTGGCTAATTTACAGGTGTATGCTTCAATGGCATGGGTCAATGCATCCATCCCTGTGGAAGCTGCCACACCAGGAGGAAGGTTTTTTAAAACAGTGGGATCATTAACAGCAATATCGGGCCTGATTTTATCATCAAAGATACTGCTCTTCCTGTTTTCGCTTTCTATCGTCAAAACGGAAAAGGAAGTGACTTCACTGCCCGTACCTGCTGTCGTAGGCACACAGATTAAGGGTGCAGGATCAATTGCAACCCGATTTGGCTTCATGATACTATGTACATCCCCGGAGTTTGTTAAAAGAGCAGCTACTGCTTTTGCCAAGTCCATACTGCTTCCTCCACCACAAGCAATAACACAGTCCACACCTTCCGCCCTGGCAAAATCCGCAGCTTTTTGCGCTTCCGTATCTCTTGGATTAGGATGTACTTCATCATATAGTAAAAATTTAATGGCTTGGCCGCGAAGGCTTTCTTGCATCTGCTCCATAATATCCGTTCTGCCCACGCCTTTATCTGTTATGACTATGGTCTTCTGCCCGCCTAGCTCTTTAATAAGGGACCCGATTTTTAAAAGTTTACCTTCTCCAAATTCGATTCGGGTAGGCAGGTGAAAAGTAAATTCATTACGCATATTCTTGACTCCTTTCTATTTCTTTTTTCTTTCTTGTAAAACGCTGACAAATTCTTTATGCCGGAAAAAATCTGTGCAGTACAGGCTGTCATAATTGCCAGAACAAACGCTTTTGCACTTTCCGCTGCTTCCAGATTATGTTTTATAAAAAATAGGCTGCCGCAATTTTATACGGCAGCTCTCCCCTCCCTTTATCCATAGGGCTTAAAGCTCTTCTGTCACTTTCGCAAAGACATGAACGTCTCTCAGTTCTAACTCCCTGAAGTAAATATCTGTATCCATCACTTGTTCACCAG
>CAUEYG010000159.1 GCA_959021945.1 uncultured Eubacteriales bacterium
AAAGACTGGACGCTGCAGTAGAAGAGCTAAAGGGGCTTATCCGTTTTTTGGAAATGGAAACAGGGAGGATGTTTGATGAAAACAAGTTCATTAAGGTTATGAATCTGATCAATCAACAGGAGTCTTACTATAAAAAGGCAAGAGATCTGATCGCTGAAATATCCCCAGCGCCTGTGACAATTGCAGATACAGTCAATGCCGTAATGCAGGCGCAATGGCAGAGAGGCACAGAATGGGCAGTACAGCATGCAAAGAGCTTTTTCGAGGAAATACAGCAAATGGCGGATTCCGGACATAAAGCCTGTCCAAATGAAAAAATCAGGTTAATGTGGATTGGAAGAGGGCTGTGGTTTAATTTAGGATTTTACCAATATTTTGAGAAAAAGTATGGTGCTGTTTTCGTCTGGTCCATGTATCTGGCCATGGGAGCAGATGCTTATATTCGAAATCATGTAGAAAAAGATCCGCTGAGAGCACTGGCAGCAAGGTTTATCGGAATGGAAGATTTTCTTCACATGCCTCCATGGAATGCAGAATGGTTTGTATCAGAGGCAAAGCATAATGGCATAGACGGAGTTGTGTATCTTGTGCCTGAAAACTGTATGCAGGCTGTAGAGGGTTCCTACTTTATTACAAAGGGACTGGAAGATGCAGGTATTCCTGTGCTGCAGCTGCGTGCAGATCCGGTGGATGCGCGAAAGTGGAATCAGGATACCATGACTGCTGCCGTAGAATCGTTTTTACAGGAGAGAATCATAAAAGGAGGAATGAAATAATGGAAGGAAGAGGTCCTTTAACAGGATATAAAATTTTAGATCTGACACAATTTGAATCCGGCACTGTTTGTACAGAAACACTGGCCTGGATGGGAGCTGAAGTCTGGAAAGTAGAGCGGCCTGTAAAGGGGGAGCTGGGAAGATACTCTGTAGAAGAACCGGATAAAGATTCTGTAGGATTTATCATACTTAATATGAATAAAAAATCAATTACCTGTAATTTAAAATCACAGGAAGGAATCAGCCTGATTTACAAATTGCTCAAAGAGGCTGATGTGATTGTTGAAAATATGGGGCCCGGCTCCATAGAAAGGTTGGGCCTGAGCTATGAAGAATGTAAAAACATCAACTCAAAGATCATATATGCTCAGATTAAAGGCTTTGGTATGGATGGACCCTATAAAGATTACCCTGCCTTTAATCCTGTGGCAGCAGCAGTAGGAGGCGCACCGGCTATTACTGGATTTCCGGGAGAAATGCCGGTTCAGTCCGGTGTAAACCTGGGTGATTCAGGAGCAGGATATATGTGTGCCATGTCCATCATAGCAGCTTTGCTGCAAAGGGAGCGAGAGGGGATTGGACAGAGGATTGAGGTATCCATGCAGGATGTTGTAATCGCATTTCAGCGTTCCAGCTGGGAGCCTTATTATAGAGAAGGAAGGCCTCCAAAACGTGTTGGAAATGGAATGCCTCTGGAGGATGTAGGTCCTGCAGGAATGTACCCTTGCAAACCCTTTGGGGAAAATGACTATGTGCATGTTTACTGCTCAAGGCATCCGGGCAGTAATCATTTTAAAAACTTGTGTAGGATTATGGAAAGAGAAGACCTTCTGGCAGATGAGCGCTTTGCAACGCCAAGATCCAGATTTGAACACAAGGATGTGCTGGACCCTATTATCAGTCAATGGACCAGCAAACATACAAAGCAGGAAGCCATGGATATCCTGTGCAAAGCCGATATTCCGGCAGGTGCAGTACTGGACTGCGATGATATTACAAAAGATGAATACTTGCGAAAAAGGGGTATGATGGTGGAACTCGATACAAAAGACAGAGGCAAATTGGTAGTGCCTGGCTTCCCTTCCCGGATGTCGGAAAACCATGTGGAGTATTGTCTTTCCCCGGGCCTTGGAGAACATAACCGGGAAATTTACCAGGAGCTTTTAGGTGTTTCCGATGAAGAAATGGAAGACCTGAAAGAAAAAAAGGTCCTTTAGATATTACAAGAAAGATGCCACAAGAAAAAGGAGTTGTTATGAGCATAAAATATCAAAATTTATTTACCCCCATAACCATAGGAAACTGTCGAATCAAAAACAGATTTGCCATGGCGCCTATGGGTCCCCTGGGTTTGGCAGATGCAGAGGGGGGATTTAACCAGCGGGGCATTGATTATTACACAGCGCGGGCTAGGGGAGGTGTCGGGCTGATTATGACAGGTGTGACCTTTGTAGATAATGAAGTGGAAGAACACGGGATGCCCAATTGCCCTTGCCCTACTCATAACCCTGTTCAGTTTGTGCGAACAGGACGGGAATTGACAGAGCGGATTCACGCTTATGGAGCTAAAATATTCCTTCAGATGTCAGGAGGTTTTGGGCGTGTTACGATTCCAACAAATTTGGGAGAGTTTCCTCCTGTAGCGCCGTCGCCGATTCCTCACAGATGGCTGGATAAAACCTGCCGGGAATTGACAAAAGAGGAAATCCACAAGATCGTAGTGCAGTTTGGCAAGGGAGCTTACAATGCCAAACGAGCCGGTTTTGACGGAGTCCAGATACACGCAGTTCATGAGGGCTATCTCATTGACCAGTTTGCTATTTCTCTCTTTAACCAGCGTACAGACGAATATGGCGGAAGCTTAGAAAACCGTTTGAGACTGGCTAGGGAAATACTGGAAGAAATAAAAAAAACATGCGGAATGGATTTTCCCGTAACATTGCGTTATAGTCCCAAGAGCTTTATAAAAGGGTTGAGGGATGGAGCGCTCCCGGGTGAAGAATTTCAGGAAAAAGGCAGAGACCTTGATGAAGGGGTAGAGGCTGCCAAATTATTGGAACAATATGGATATGATGCCTTGGATACAGATGTTGGCTCTTATGATTCCTGGTGGTGGAGTCATCCGCCTATGTATCAGGAAAAGGGACTTTACAGACCTTACGCAAAGCTGATGAAGGAGACTGTAGCCATTCCGGTGATTTGTGCAGGCAGAATGGATGACCCGGATATGGCATCGCAGGCTGTTCAAGACGGCACAACTGATCTTGTGAGTCTGGGAAGACCTCTTCTTGCTGACCCGGACTATGTGAATAAACTGCGTGCCGGAAGGACTGAGGAGATTCGGCCATGTATTTCCTGCCAAGAAGGATGCATGGGAAGGATACAAGAATATTCGGCTCTTAATTGTGCAGTAAATCCCCAGGCCTGCCGGGAGCGGGAAACTGTCCTGACACCTGCGGTCAGTCCCAAGAAGGTATTGATTGTAGGAGGAGGGCCGGCAGGTTGCGAGGCTGCTAGAGTCCTGGCGCTCCGAGGTCATAAGCCGCAGCTGTTTGAAAAAGGTCGGCGCTTGGGAGGAAATTTGTTGCCCGGAGGGGCTCCTGACTTTAAAGAAGACGATCTTGCCCTGGCAGATTGGTATGCTCATACCTTAGGGAGGCTGCAAGTCCCGGTTCATTTGGGAAAAACCATGACAAAGGAGGAGGTTTTATCTGCAAATGCAGATGCGGTCATCATTGCTACCGGTTCTGTGCCAAAACGCTTTTCTTTGGGGAATGATCGCAACGTATTTTCTGCTGCACAGGTTCTGTTGCAGGAAAAAGAACCGGGTGAGCATACAGTGGTAATCGGCGGGGGCCTGGTAGGTTGTGAAACAGCCCTATGGCTTGCACAGCAAGGAAAGAAAGTTACGATTGTAGAGGCATTGGAGCAGCTGCTTGCTGTTAATGGTCCGCTGTGCCATGCAAACAGCGAGATGCTGCAGCGTCTGATTCCTTTCCATAAAATTGAAACCTTGACTTCCAGTAAAGCTTATCAATATGATGGAAAGGAGCTGCAGGTGGACACTCCCGGCGGAAGGAAGAGCCTGATCTGCGATTCGGTTATTTTATCCATAGGATATGAAGAGGAAAACTATTTATACAGACAATTGGAATTTGAAGTGCCGGAACTCTATCTCCTTGGAGATGCGAAAAAAGTATCCAATATCATGTATGGAATTTGGGATGCTTTTGAAGTGGCCAGCTACTTGTAACTTTGACTGGGAAAAGTCCTGCTCTATCATGGCTGTATTACTGCTCTTCACCAAAGGCAGCAATAGGAAAAGGCTTGTAACAATACCTTTCGCAATAGTCATAAAGCATACAGGAAAAGAGCAGTCTCTGCCTGATATAAGAGTCTTCAAGGTCATCTTCAATGATTTCTGTAATTTTATTGATTTTGTTCATAGTGGTGTTTCGATGCATGAACAAAAGCTTAGCGGTCTTTGTAAGACTGCGGTCATTGAGCAGATAACACAGCAGGACTTCCCTCAAATTAGTGTTGTGTTTTAAATCGTAGCGAATGAGGGCTGATAAACCGGGATGGGTCAGATAGAGAATATTGTTATGGTGAAAGGTCTGTTCAAACTGTTTATAACATAAATGGAGGATGTAATAGACACCGTACTCCTCCTGTAGAAAGATTCGTTCATCCGGGTCTTGCCGCATTCGTTTGGCAATGTTTAAAATATTGGAAGCAATGATGTATTCGGTCCGAATCATTTCAAAATTTCTGGTCTGATTGCTGATTCCGGCAAAGGCATCGAATTCCTTGAGGAAAGCGCCAAGCTCTTTTCTGATTTTTTCAGGAAATCCTACAAGGCGATCTTTGCTGTGATACATGAGGATGAGCCGGTTTCCCAAAAAGGTTACATTTGAAGAAGGCAGAATTTCAGCAAGAGCCTGCCTGGCTTTGCTGAGAGTGGACTGAAAGGTTGCAGGATTTTGCGCTTCAATAACAATCATATTATAAGGATCTTCGGAGCTGTAATCCAGTTGTCTCATGGCTGCTTTGACCTCTGCTTCTCCTAAAAGGTCCATAGAGAGGATGCTTTTGAAAAATAAATCAAAATCAAAGATCATGTCCTGCCTGCCTGCTTCTTTTCCCAGCGCAGTCAGGGCCGTGTTAAGACGGTTGTACAGGGGGGCCAGCTCCAGGTTTGTCTCAATAAGGTTCAAACCGGCCAGGGTGTATTGCTGCGCCTCCTTTGTGACAGGCGTAAAAAAAATCGCATCTTTGGGAATGGAAAATTGTTTGATTGTATGAAAAATGTCTTTCCGGCTTCCAATACAAAGACTCTTTGGTTTTACAGCAGTTGTTCCATCCAGCAAAATGATCGTACTGGGAACAGACATGGCTGCATTTTTTGTCTGAACATTTGTTACAGCTCCTTTGAGCTGGTTTAGCAGATAGTTTAAAACATTCATGGCTGTGCTCCTGTT
>CAUEYG010000160.1 GCA_959021945.1 uncultured Eubacteriales bacterium
TACAAAGATAAGCATGTATCCAAAGCTGTGGGAAGCTACCGATCTGCCTTACAGCCGTCTTTTAGACACTTTGATTGCTCTGGCAACGGATGAAATGGAATAAACAGGAGGATGATCATATGGCAAAAGAAAAATTGAATTTTGAAGATGAACAAGTGAAACTTTGTTACAGACACACTACGTCGCATATTCTGGCGCAGGCAGTAAAGCAGCTGTGGCCAGAGGCAAAGCTTGCTATTGGGCCGGCTATTGAAAACGGCTTTTATTATGATTTTGATCTGGAACATAAATTTACAGACCAGGACCTTTTGAAACTGCAAAAAGAAATGAAAAAAATCATCCAGGCCAATTACCCGCTGGAACGCTTTGAGCTTCCAAGGGAAGAGGCCATAGCCAAAATGAAGGAAATGGGCGAAGAGTATAAAGTAGAGCTAATTGAAGACCTGCCTGAGGATGAAGTAAT
Organism: uncultured Eubacteriales bacterium; assembly: GCA_959021945.1. Lineage (GTDB taxonomy): Bacteria > Bacillota > Clostridia > Peptostreptococcales > Anaerovoracaceae > Hominibacterium. The sequence goes on from CAUEYG010000160.1 coordinate 464, forward strand.
TTCCTTTTACAAACAAGGAGACTTTGTGGACCTCTGCGCAGGCCCTCATATGGAAAAAACCGGCCAGATTAAAGCCGTAAAGCTGCAGAGTGTAGCCGGCGCCTACTGGAGGGGAGACGAAAAACGTAAAATGCTTCAGAGGATTTACGGCACTTGTTTCCCTTCACAGGCTGAGCTAGATGAATATCTGAAAAAGTTGGAAGAAGCCAAAAAGCGGGATCATCGCAAGATTGGAAAGGAAATGGACTTGTTCGCCCTGTATGAGGAAGGTCCCGGATTTCCGTTTTTTATGCCAAATGGTATGGTAATCCGCAATGAGCTGGAAAACTTTTGGAGACAGGAGCACAGAAAAAGAGGTTACCAGGAAATCAAAACTCCACTGATTCTCAGTGAACAGCTCTGGCATACCTCAGGGCATTGGGATCATTATCAGGAGAATATGTATTTTACAAAGATTGATGACGGTGATTATGCCATCAAGCCTATGAACTGCCCTGGAGCCATGTTAGTGTATAAACGAAAAATGTATTCTTACAGAGATTTTCCTATCCGGATGGGAGAACTGGGTCAAGTGCACAGGCATGAGCTGTCGGGAGCGCTGCATGGGCTAATGCGTGTTCGTACCTTCACCCAGGATGACGCCCATATTTTCATGCTTCCGGACCAGATCACAGAAGAAATTATGGGAGTTATTGACTTTATTGATTCTGTGTATAATATGTTTGGGTTTAAGTACCATGTAGAGCTTTCTACAAAGCCGGAGGATTCCATGGGATCTCAGGAAGACTGGGATAGAGCCACAAATGCCCTGCGTGAGGCCATGGAAAAAAGAGGGATGGACTATGTGGTCAATGAAGGCGATGGAGCCTTTTACGGGCCAAAGCTGGATTTCCATTTGGAAGACTGTCTGGGCAGAACATGGCAGTGCGGAACCATTCAGCTGGATTTCCAGATGCCGCAGCGATTTGATCTGACTTATGTAGGCTCTGATGGAGAAAAACACAGACCGATTATGATACACCGGGTTATCTTTGGCTCTATTGAACGGTTTATCGGAATTCTTACAGAGCATTTTGCCGGGAAATTCCCACTATGGCTGGCTCCGGTACAGGTAAAGCTGTTGACTGTAACAGAGAAGTTTACAGATTACGCCCAGGAAGTAGGTCGCCGGTTGGAGGCTGCAGGGCTGAGGACAGTGGTAGATGTGCGCAACGAAAAGATCGGATACAAAATTAGAGAGGCCCGCAATGAACGTACCCCGTATATCTGCATTATCGGAGAGCGGGAAGCAGAATCCGGTGCGCTGACGGTTCGCTCCAGCAAGGCAGGTGAGCTGGGAGAAATGCAGGTGGAAGAGCTGCAGGCAAAACTGCTCAAAGAGATCGAGGACAAGGATGTTTAGTAACTACGATAAGAAGGAACCATGGCGGGGAGGAGTTTACCTCTGCACAGCGGAAAGCAGCTTTCAGGCCGATCTATTGGAATCAAAGCTGCGCAGCGAAGGGATTCCCTGCGTAAAGAAATATCAGGCTGCAAGCAACTTTATTGAAATCGCTATGGGAAATAATAATGTTTATCCCATTGACCTCTATGTGCCGGAGGAAGCGCTGGAAGCGGCAAAAGATGTTATCATACCGGTCCCTATTGATGATGATTTTGAAGAAGAATAAAAACAACGAAGAAGGTGTCTGCCGTATCCTGTTCTCAGGATTTGGACAGACACCTTCTTTTTCTAATACAACACACACTTGTTTTTCTGCAATTAAGATTTATTTCTTACACACACACTTTGCGGCGCAGTAGCCGCTGGAAAAAGCGAACTGCAGATTATATCCGCCTGTATCTCCATCAATGTCCAGGGTTTCCCCAATTATATAAAGCCCTGGATGTTTTTTGCTTTCAAAGGTTTTTAAATGAACTTCCTCCAGACTGACCCCACCGGCAGTGGCCATGGCTGACCCGAAGCCGGAGGTGCCGCTGATGGAAAAGGTATCAGAAAACAGCAGCTGAGACAGTGCCTGGATTTCCTTGCCGGAAAGAGAGGCAGCCTTTTGAGCGGGATCCATTCCTGCTCTTTGTACCAGAACTTCTGTAAAACGCTTTGGCAGTCCCATAGTTTCCGCCAGACTGGCAGATATCTTGCGCCGATCACCGGAAAACCGATGTTCCAGAGCAGCAGCTGGTATGTAGCTGATGGTCAAGGCTTTTCCCGGGCTGGCATAACGGGACAAGTTGAGTACCGCAGGCCCGGAGAAACTGTTGTGGGTCAGGAGCAAACCGCCTTTTTCCCAGTGGCCATCAATTTGTACAGAAGCGTTTTGAAAAGAAACTCCCGACAGATGACGGTAAGGGTATTGCTGAACCGTAACAGGAACCAAGGAAGGCCTGGGACTGACAATGTTTAATCCCATCTTTTCAAGGACTGACAGCATACTGCCGTCTGAACCTGTTGCTGGGTAAGAACAGCCGCCTGCAGCGATAATTACCTGCCTGCTTTTATAGTTTTCATTAATGAAAAAGATACCGTCCGGCTGGACTGTAAGGCTTGTAACAGGACAGTCAGTCACAAGCTCCCATCCTTTTTCTTTGACCAACAGTAGGAGCAGCTTCAAAACCTGTTCAGCCTCCATGGACTTGGGAAAAACTTTTCCATCCCATCGCTCTGTCAGAGGCAATCCATGTTCTGCATAAAATTTCATGAGCAGCAAATTGTTTGCCTGGTATAGAGCAGAGCGAATCTTTGTGCCGCCGGGACCGTAATGACCAATAAAATCCTTGATACTGCCTCCATGGGTTAAATTGCACTGGCCGCTGCCGGAAAGGAGCAGCTTTTGCCCGGGGGAAGCTGTTTTTTCCAGGATCAGACCTTTTTCTGCCGGACAGTTAGCGGCGAAATACAGGCCTGAGGCCCCACCGCCGATTATAATGCGATCATACATCATGTTCTTTCCTCTATCATCTCCTTTAAAAAATCCGGAGCAGACTCCTCGCTAAAGTAGTAAGTATTAGTCTCTCCATCAAATACACGATTCCTTTTAAATGTGATTTTACATGCAATGATGTCCGGAGTCGTTTCACAAGTATTGAGAATTTGATTCATTTTTTTCTTGTTTTTTATAGAACCTATTTTTTCATAATAAGAAGCATCATCCAGTTCCATCATGAGAGCCTCGTCTGCTGCTTCAGCCCGATTCTTTGGATCAGCGGCATATACCGTAATATCCTTGATATCATCAGCCGTTGGGTTGAACTCCCGGCTGTATTTATGTTTCTTGATCCACTCCATGGTATGAGTGTCGCTTGTTAAAATATTAAGACTGATCCCATCAAGAGAAACTCCTGAACCGGGAATGATGGTTTTATAAGTCAGATTGACCATACCGCAGGGCCTCCGTTTGTTGACCTGCTCTTCAAAAGTCCTCTCCCGAAAATCCTGCTCAATACATTTGATCAACTCATCTTTATCCTTTTTCTTTAAAGGAAGATCATTATAGGTGAAGGCAGAAGAAATGGAAAGCTCGGATTTCTTGAACTTCTTCAGGTTGTAAAGGGAGTAAAAATCTTTGAACTCCTTTGATTCATAAATGGTTTTGTAATTGGCATTATTACGGAAAAAATCATTCTGAACCCAATAGCTTCTCTGCAAGTCTGCCGCGCTTTTGTAATAATGCAGCTCAAAGGGAGATGTATCATCAGCTATCAAAGAAGACTCCTGTTTGTTGTCTATGATAGATTGCTGCAAATCAATGATAGCTCGAATATTTTCTTTTGTTTTATAAATTTCTCTGCCCTTGTCGCCTTTGTAATAGGAGGAATCAAAACGAGGGTCCATCATTAGCAGGGTTCCGTCGTTGACTGCGATCTTCGTTACCTGACCGGCAGAGGGCAGGCGCGTTTCATAACCGGTTAAATCAAAGGCCAGGATTGACAGAAAGCAAACGGCTGCAACTGCATAAATCAGAAAACTTTTTACTGCTTTCCGGTTAAAGATACGCAGAGACTTGGTCACAATCATCCTGCCAATGATGAAAGCTGCAATACTTCCGCCAATAAAGCCTAAATACATGGTCCAGTCGTTTTCTTCATTTCGAAAGAGCAGAAGCCCGGCCACTGTCATTCCAAAAAAGGTAATGATGTAGCACACAATCGGGTCAATAATGCTGATAATAAAGGCTTTCTGCGTCCTTTCCAACCTGCGCTTTTTGTACAGCAGAAAAGAGACGACGGTCAGCAGTACGGCCAGTACCAGGTAGCATAGGATCAGAATCAGGGGCGCCTCTCCTTTGTGGGAAATGATTCCGTATATAGGAGACAAACTGTTGATAACACTGCTTGTCTGTTCTGACCAGATAAATCCAAAAAGGAAAGCGCTAAAATATTGAGCTATGACAACCATCAGCCCTGTGACTAAAAAATTCAGTACCAAAGCTGTGAAAAAATGAATGATTCCGCTACCGGCAATGACTGCGGCAAAAACAGAAATCGTGTAAGCACAGAGCACTGCTGTAAGTGTTTCACCCAGCCAAACGAAAACTTGCCTGTAGGTAAATACATTGCTGTGGTTTAAAATGGCTGACTCATTTATGCTTCCTATGGCGTTCATGTAATCTGCATGTTCGCTAAAATAAAGGGGCCTTGCTAAACATAAAAGCAGCAGCCCAGTCAAGATCACCGGCACAATGGAAAAAAACAGGCCGGAGCAAAAACTACTGTTAAACAGCTGTCCCCTTGTAATGGGAAGGGCATGCATAATGGCTGCGGAGCTATTGTTATACAAATACCGGAATAC
>CAUEYG010000161.1 GCA_959021945.1 uncultured Eubacteriales bacterium
GTCTGGCTGGAATCCGTTTCCAATAGAGTATCAGGATAGGCCATAATTTTGTCAATACGAGTATATATAATCAGAGCAGCCACAGCTAAAATAATTAAGGCTACAAAAATATCATTTTTGTCGTAAAAAAAATCCTTGATTCGATTCATAAAAAACTCTCCCTTTATCTTAAGAATCCTATATTAGAGTATCATATTTTTTCCCGTTTCTCAAACGCAAATTTATGAAATTTTCTTCACATATGATCTATACTTTTACAGGTTATTTGTTGTATAATTAATTTTATGGTAAAATTAGAAATACATGAAAATGATGGCAACCAAAGGCTGGATCGCTTTTTAAAAAAGTACTTGAGAAATGCGCCGCTGAGTTATATTTATAAACTGATACGCAAAGATGTAAAGGTGAACGGTAAGCGAGCAAAGATGGATACAGTCCTTTATACAGGTGATGAAATCAGCCTTTATATGGAGGAAGAGCAGTTTCAGTCTTACACTGAGGTGAAAAAGCATAGTACGGCAAAAAGACAGTTTGGGATTGCTTATGAAGATGAAAATATCCTGTTGGCGGAAAAACCCTTTGGCCTTTTAACTCATGGAGATGCGCATGAAAAAAAGAATACTCTGGCCAATCAGGTTTGTGGCTATTTGCAGGAAAAAGGAGAGTACAATCCGGGCCGGGAAAAGGTCTTTGTTCCTTCACCTGTAAACAGGCTGGACCGCAATACTACTGGACTTGTAATATTTGGAAAAAACGCTAGGGCCCTGCAGTCGCTCAACCATATGATTCGCCAAAAGAGTTGGGTAAGCAAACGATATCTCACCGTAACTTGGGGCGAAATTAAAGAGGAGCTGCGTCTGGTTGACAAGATGCAAAAGGACTCTTCCAGTAACCGAATCTCTGTACTTCCTTTAAGTGAACAAAAGGGGAAGGTCATGGAAACAGCAGTATATCCCATCGCTGTTCATAAGGGGTTTACTTTGGCGGAGATTGACTTGATCACAGGAAGGACCCATCAAATCAGAGCGCATCTGGCACAGAAAGGATTTCCTATCATCGGAGATCTGAAATATGGCAGCCCGCAGATTAATCAACGTGTTAAGCGTGATTTTGGATTGACAAGTCAGTTGCTCCATGCGTACAAACTGCAGTTTCGTGATACGGACCCATTTTTTAAATATCTGAAAGATAAGGAATTCACGGCAAATCCGCCGGCTTATTTTGAAAGAATAAAAAAGGAACTATTTGATTAAGATAGTAGTGAGGAGAAGGAAAAATGTCTCAAAGCGCACCGCAGGGTTCTTGGCGGCACAGGTATCGGCCCTATATTGTAGCAGGGGTTTTGGCTTTTGTGCTCACTATGTTTGTGGCTCCCGAAGTGAATGAAGGGGATGCCATGGCGCCAACCATAAAAGATGGACAAGTTTTGGTTATAACGAAAACTTCTTATTCTGCCAAAAGAGGGCAGCCTGACCTGGGGCAGATTGTTATTTTAGAAAAAACACTGGCTCCGGAAGTTTCAAAGGATAATATTATAGGAAGAGTGGTAGGACTGCCGGGAGACACCATTGAGATTAAAAATGGCAAAGTATATCGAAATGGGAAGGAGTATATTACTGATAATGGAATTGCAGGCGCTGAAGGGACGTTAAAGACAACGGTGAGCGAGGATGATATTTTTCTTTTATCCGATAATCGCAATTCTACAGTAGACAGCAGAAATGCCCAATTAGGCACAGTGGATATGAAAGAGATCAAAGGCAATGTAAAATTTATAATATGGCCTGTATCTGACTTAGGAGGAGTACATAAATGAAAGGGTTAATACGAGATATTGTAATTGCCTTAATTATTGTTGTGGCAATTACATTGGTGATAAAGCCGACCATTGTAAAGGAAAGCTCTATGCAGCCGACGCTTTATGAGAACAACTATTTGCTGGTTAATAAACAGGCATACCGGTTTGGCGAGGAAAAAAGAGGCGATATCATTGTTTTTGAATCGGATTTAGAAGATGACAGCGGTGATAAAAAGCTGCTGATTAAGAGAATCATCGGATTGTCCGGCGACACCATCAGCATCAGGGACGGCAAAGTGTATTTAAACGGCACAGAACTCCACGAAGATTATACTCTGGAAGGGGAGACGTCCGGTGAGCTGACAGATTATAAGGTTCCAGAGGGCACTTTGTTTGTTATGGGTGACAATCGCAGGGTAAGTGTTGACAGCCGTTCCGAGGAAGTGGGCTGTGTCAGCAAAGATCGAGTAATGGGCAAGGCTTTCATTCGGTTATATCCGTTTAGTGAAATAGGCCTCTTGTAAGGAGAGAGACAGGTTTTCATTACATATCATATAGGAAAGGAACTTAATCTGTAATGAAAACGAAAAAAAGCCGGCCTATATCTTTTCTTGCCGCGGGAATTCTTGGCGTGTTGGTAGCCCTTGGAATAACCTGTTCTTTTGGGATTATGAAAGTGCAGGGAGAGTCTATGGAGCCATCTATTGCAAAGGGTGATGTAATTGTGGTAAATAAGTTTTATTACCTCTTTGGAGAACCAAGCACGGGAGATGCGGTTGTTTTTCCGTGTAATGTATATAGTGAAGACGGGGAGGGGAGCTTTTTAATAAGGCGCGTTGTGGCAACAGAAGGAGATCAGGTAGAGATCAAGGATGGAATGCTGTATGTTAATGATAAAATCTGTGATTCCTATACAGAAAACCCAGTATATATGGAATCTATGGATAAGATTACAGTAGGAAAGCATAAGGTCTTTGTTCTCAGCGATAATAGGGGAGCTGTGCTGGACAGCAGAGATCAGGCTGTGGGCCAGATGGATATTTCTGAATTAACAGGAAAAGTTTGTTTTAAATAGATGGGGGCAGATTATGAGTGAAAGAAAAGTGGTGGCAAATAATAAAAAGGCCAGGCATAATTATTTTATTGAGGAAACTTATGAAGCGGGAATTGTTCTGACCGGAACGGAGATAAAATCCATACGTCAGGGCAAAGTGAATATAAAAGAAAGTTATGCAAAGATTGAACAGGAAGAGATGGTAATCTACGGGATGCATATCAGCCCCTATGACCATGGCAATCGGTTTAATGTGGATCCTTTGCGGCCCAGAAAATTACTGCTACATAAAAGGGAAATTCGAAAATTGATCGGGTATACAACATTAAAAGGTTTGACACTTGTGCCTCTTCGGATGTATATTAATGAAAAGGGGAGGGCAAAGGTGGAAATTGCAGTTGCCAGAGGAAAGAAAGATTATGACAAGAGGAATGCGATTGCCAAAAGGGATGCTGACAGGCGAATGCAGCAGGCCATGAGAAAGTAAGTGAGGTGCAGATATGCAGGATTTTTTTAACAAGGCGGGAAAAGCAGCGAAAGATACTGCCAGCAAGGCGGCTGACAAAGCCGGTGATCTTGTTGAAATCGGAAAGCTTAAGACGAAAATCAGTTCGGCTAAATCAGAGATTTCTGCAATGGAGAAAAAAATGGGCCAGTACTATTATGAACAATACATGTCCGGTGTGGCTGTAGATGCGGTAGTTGGTGAAATGTGTCAGGATATAAAGGAGCAGAAGGATCTGATTGAAGAGTTGGAGAAAAAAATTCAGGAAGTGAAGGAAGATTCGTTTTAATTGAAAGAAATTGTGGTATAATGTAAAAGAGTGGATTTGTTTCCGCTGTCAGTTGAGGGGATGTCTTTGGTTTCGACGGGGGTGTGGAAGCCGGAGAAGCGAGCCGCAGTTTGCTCAGTCTGCGTTAAAAAGGGCACGTTAAATATAAACGCTAAAAAAACAAACAACAATTTCGCATTAGCAGCGTAAGACTGCGCGAACGTCAGCCCGAATTCACCTGTAGATTCGGAATCTGGCGTCAAATATACAGGAAAACTCTATGTGAATGCCTGGCAGCATAGGGGAATAACAGGATAGCCGATGTAAAAGCCTGCTTTTGGGCGTTTACGGAAGCGAAACTTTAAAACAAAAGCTGCGCTCGGAGAAACTTCAGTGAAAATGCTTTCGGACGCGAGTTCGATTCTCGCCATCTCCACCATCGTATCCACAATCCCGGGACATTTTGTTTCCGGGATTATTTGTGTCTATGAGTTTGTCAAGTAAAAAAGACATTTTAGATATCCTCCTTTTACACAATAACGGCAAAGACTCCTCCGATGTGGGGAGTTTTTGTTATGCGTAAATCATATTTTTACGTGAAAGGCTTGAAAATAACTTCAACACATAGTATCATATTTGATATTAGTAAGCATACTATAAAAGGAGCACGATTTGAGCAAGGTAGAAAAAGATATTAAGAAATTTTATAGAAAGCCAGTCCCCAACGATATTACCTATGAGGAGATGGAAAGAGTGGCAGAATTATACCAATTCCTGTTCACGGAAAGACTGTTAAAGAGGCATATATTAAACAGTTAAAAGACTTGTTTGATATGATTAAGGAGGAGCACAAATGAAATACGGGTGTAATGTTTACAAAACAGAAGTGGAAGGCCACGTATTTTGGGTTGCAGAGAGCAAAGATTTAAAGGGGTGCGTAGGCCAAGGCGAGACAGTAGAAGAAGCTTTGTCTGAGTTGGAGCTAAATGAGGAAGAGTGGCTGGACACCGCAAAAGAATTTGAGATTCCAATACCAGAGCCATCGGTAGAAAACATGTCAGAATACAGTGGAAAATTTATGACAAGAGTTTCGCCAAAAGTGCATAAAGAAGCGGTAGAAAATGCAAAAAAAGAAGGACTTAGTTTAAACCAATATGTCAATAATGCTATTGTTACTATGAATGCATCAAAGACAACAATTGGCGCAATCGGTGAAATACTAAACGACTTTAAAGAGATGTTAGGAAACGAGATTGTAGAGGCTTATGGTTACAACACAATTCAATACTCGTTGGATACACAAGAAACGGGGTTGAATATGTATAGCTTGAGAGTGGTATAAATTTAGGAGAGGATTTGTTACGAAGAATGATTCATTTAAAAAAGACCCTTGTTAAAAATTTTGAATATATAAATAAAGTGCCTAAAAATACAACGATTAATTTGGATACTTCAATCAAATACGATTCAGAATACAACGAAGAACAAAAAGAATGTTTAGGTAAGATATTTTTAAAAATTGGTAGCAAAGAAAAAGAGGAACGTTTTTTTCTACAGGTAGAAATACATGGTGGATTTGATATTGATACAGATTATTAATATACACCTAAGTAAATCAATACT
>CAUEYG010000162.1 GCA_959021945.1 uncultured Eubacteriales bacterium
CATTAAAAACGTGATTGCTGAACACAGCAAAAAACGAAAAGAAATTTCATATTAACTCAACTTTTTCTTGTTCATGGGCGAAGGTTTGGGGTTCAAGTCCCTAATGGCGCGCCCTGGTTCCAGGCGCGTGAGGTGTGGCAGGATACTTGCCTGCTTTTATGTGCTCAACCCAAAATATTGTTGACAAGACAAATGGCTTATGTTAATATATCGCTGATATATATCAATGATATATCAGATGGAAAGGATATCTAGATATGGCTGAGCACACAGAAACCCAACGTAGAATTCTTGAAATTGGGAAACGGGAATTTTTAGCGAAAGGCTTTAAGGATGCCTCTCTCCGCGGTATTGTCAAGGAAGCTGGCTTTACTCAGGGGGCATTTTATGGGTATTATCCGGACAAGGCGGCACTTTTTGACGCACTGGTTTCCGAAGCCGCAGATAATCTGATGGAGCAGTTCAAAGCGGCGCAGCAGGCACATTACGACTTGATGCCAGAAGATAAGGCGGCACAGAGCCAAGATTTGTCCACAGATTATCTGAACCATTTCATTAACTATATTTATGACAATTTTGATGCGTTTAAGCTGGTGGTATGCTGTTCAGAAGGAACCAGATATGCCAATTACATTCACGAGCTTGTAGAAATTGAAGTCAGCCAGACTGAGGAATACTATCAGCAGCTGCGGCAGCTTGGCAAATTGGAGGGTATGGTTAGCCATGATTTACATCACATGATCACAAGTGCCTATTTTACTGCTGTTTTTGAAACTGTTGAACACGATATGACGCGGGAACGTGCTGTCGAATATGTGAATGAACTTGCTGCGTTCTTCAACAGTGGGTGGAGCGGTCTGTTAAGGTTCAAATGAACCTTAATTTTTTGCCTTTTGGTTAGCATAAACTAACTTAATGATATTCATGAAAGTAGTTTATTATGGAACAAAACAAAGAAAATTCGTTTGGCTGGATCCTGCGATTTGCGACACAGTGTAAATGGAAAATGAATGCTTCTGTTTGCTGGGAGCATTGCCTTTAGGTGCATTTCTGTATATACAGGGAAGCCTTGAAGCTCCCGCTTTAATTACTTGCATTATTATCTCACTTGGATTAGTTAAGCCGTTAATCCAGGCGCTGCAATATACAGACAATTTGGCAAATGAATAAACTTTTTTCCATAAAATAAAAATTAGGAGGATAATTTCAATGAAAACAACGCAGAAATGGAACGTCAAGGATGTAATTACCACGGTGCTGCTTACCGTGCTGCTCATTGTCATCCAAATTATTGTGAATATGGTCTGCATGGCAAATAATTTTGTCAGCATGGCGCTGTCGGTGGGTTTTACCATGTTTTTATGTGCGCCTGTTTATTTTCTCATGGTAAGCCGAGTACATAAACATTTCGTGTCGCTGATTTATATGACAATACTTGGTCTTGTGTTCCTCATCATGGGAAACTGGTATCTATTGCCTTATTACATTGTCGTGGGAATCATCTGCGAGGCAATTTTATGGAAGGATGGCTGGGAGTCGAAAAAGAAAATGACTGTTGCCTGGTCAACAGCGAGCCTGTTGTATAATGGCGTGAATCTTTTGCCCATCTGGTTCTTCTGGGATGCCTACGAAGCCTTTGCGCTCTCCAGTGGCATGGAGCAGAGCTACATTGATTCCTTTGTCCATTATTATACATCTTCAGGATGGCTGGCGTTCATTATCTTGTTTACGGTGCTCGGTGGATTCCTTGGCAGCCTGGTTGGTGGAAAACTGGTCAATAAGCATTTCAAAAAGGCGGGGGTCCTTTAATGCGCCGCAAGAACTTTGCCGTTTCGGTGAAACTGTGGGCGCTGGCTTGTGTAATTATCGGTATATCCCTGGCTGCCGACACCGTGCTGACCTGTATACTTACAATTGTGGATTTTGTTTATCTGGCATTTCAGCGCAACTGGAGACTTCTGCGTTCTATGGGAATCTTTTACGGGCTGCTTATAGTACTTTTGTATCTTATCCGTTCCCATGGACTCCATCCAATAGTATTTTCGGAATTTTATGTGCTGATGTTCTGGAATTTGACTCCGGTTTTTCTTGTGTCTTGGGATCTTATTACTACACCGCCTGGTGAGCTTGCAGCGTTTTTATCCCGCATTCACACGCCGACATCTGTGATCCTCGGCCTGTTAGTCATGTTTCGCTTTTTTCCTACAATGAAGTTGGAAGTCAAGAGCGTCTGGCTTTCCATGCGTAACCGGGGTCTGACTACACTCAAACAGCTTGTAAGCCATCCGGTGGTATCCTGTGAATATGTGCTTGTACCTTTACTGCTGCGTTGCCTGCAAATTGCCGACCAACTCTCAGTTTCAGCCGTAGCGCGCGGAGCGGAACGGCCCGGGAAACGGGGCAGCTACTATGGAAAGAAGGTCGATGCCCGCGACTATATATGGCTGGTGATCTGGACTGTCGTGACGGCTGGGCTTCTTAGTATGGGAGGTGTACGAAGATGATCGTCCTACAGAATGTGACATTCCAATATGAGGGCAGCGAGGAAGGGGTCCATGATATTGATCTTACCGTGCGTGCCGGAGAATGCGTTGTGCTGACAGGCCCGTCAGGAGGCGGAAAAACAACGCTGACAAGGCTGATAAATGGTCTGGCTCCATCTTATTACCAAGGAAGCCTAAAAGGGTTCATATGGGTAAACGGTACGGAGATTTCTGAGCTTCCGAGTTGGAGAATAGGCCGGGAAATTGGAAGCGTATTTCAAGATCCCAAGAGTCAGTTTTTTTCCTCGCAGCTTGCGGGAGAAGTTGCATTTGCCTGTGAAAATTATGGAATGACAAAACAGGAAATACGTGAACGCACAGATGAAGCGATTGCATCTTTTGGATTGGAGAGCCTGCGTCTGCGTCCCTTGGATGTTCTGTCCAGCGGCGAAAAACAGCGTGTGGCGGTCGCATCAGTTTATGCATTGCGTCCTCATATCTATGTTTGTGACGAACCTACAGCAAATATGGATGGCAAAGGAGCTTCAAGGCTGGCGGATACTTTTAGGAAGCTAAAAGGCGAAGGAAATACGATCATCATAGCAGAGCACCGGCTTGCATGGCTGAACGGCATTGCAGATCGTTTCGTCTATGTTTCAGACGGAACCATCCAATGGGAAAAGACACTGGCACAGATGCAGGATATTTCAGAAGAAGAACGAAAACGGTATGGTTTGCGAGAAATGATTGAAACAGAGCCTTCTCTATCAATGCCGCCCAAGGATGCCGGGAAAAAGAACTTTTTTTCTATTAATCTGTCATGCAAGCGCAAAAAGGCTCTCATTTTTGAGAACTTGAATTTCTCTCTACCCGCTGGACAGATTACCGCGCTAACCGGTAAAAACGGTGTTGGTAAGACTACGCTTGCTATGATATTGACGGGGCTATGGAAACAGAGCCGTGGAAAAGTATATATAAATGGCAAAAGTCTATCGGCAGGAAAACGCAGGAAGGCTGTGTGGTACAGTTCTAACGATACAGGAACGCAATTTTTTACAAATAATGTCACAGATGAATTATTGCTTCATTCAGATTATTCTCCTGAGCGGCTGGAGCGAGCCAGAGCATTGTTGAAAAAATTTGGCCTGTATACATATAAGGACGAGCATCCGGCAGCGCTTTCTGGTGGGCAGAAACAGCGACTCTCCATTGCTTGCGGGCTGTTATCTGATAGGGAAATTTTGGTATTAGATGAACCAACGTCGGGACTGGATGGAGGAAATATGCGCAAAATTGCTTATGCACTGACAAATGCGGCAGCCGAAGGGAAAACGATATTGGTAATTACGCATGATAAGGAGCTGATGCAAGCGTGCTGTAATTTTCGATGGGAGCTGGGGCAATGAACACTGACAATAAAATAAGATGTGTATGCGACAGCCTCTTCCTGTTCATGTGGGTCAAAGTTTAGGGGCCAAAGCCCTAATAAATCAACTGCAAAAACAGTAAATATATAGCCTTATCTGTCTAAACATATCAGCCAACAAATCAATATGCTATAATTAAATCGTATATTGTCAGATAAAAAGGAGGGCAAGATGGGGCGGCATATAAAAAAAGCGATTACACTTTTAATTCTGCTATGCATATGCTGTGCGGTAGCAGCAGGATGTGGAATTAATAATGGAAAAAAAGGTACTATTACCATAGGTGTCCGAGATGATATCATGAACTTTAGCTATTTGAACAAAAAAGCTGGAAAATATTACGGACTGGAAATAGACCTTGCAAAAGACATGGCAGAGCGTATTGGCTACGATGATGTGGAATTTGTTACTGTGCAGCCGGATACGAGAAAAGAAATGTTGTTAGATGGAAAGGTTGACTGCGTGATTGCTACCTATTCCATTACAGATACAAGAACCGAAAACTTTGACTTTTCGGAGCCCTATTATAAAGACACCACAAAAATTATGGTGGAAAATTCAAGTCTTATTACAAAAGCAAATGATCTTAAAAATAAAAAAATCGGCATTTTAAATGGCTCTAACGCAGGGCCTCTTTTAGCCATTAAACTAAATGAGTTGGGTATTATTGGTGATAAAGTAATATCTAATTCAGATACAATGACAGAATATCAAGGCGCCACGGCAATAAAGTCCAACAGTTATAAAGACTTGTCAGACATGCTGGAAGTGGGGAGTATTGATGCCATGTGTCTTGACTCCTGCATTGCCGGAACGTATATGGATAAAGATTCCCGGAGCTTTTTGGATACTATAATCTCAGAACAAGAATATGGAGTAGCTACACGTAAGGATTCTGATTTAAGCAAATCAGTTGATAAAGTGATAAAAGAAATGCTTCAAGATGGAACTATGGAAGAACTTATTGATAAGTGGGATTAGAGAGGGAAGGTTATGTTGAAAAATCCAAGAAGAAAAACAGCTTTGATGGTCGCGATTGAACTGCTCTTTTTATTGCTGTGGGGGGTACCTTTTTAATCTGCAAACGAACTTGTCCTTGGAAGAACAAAGACAAAAAACGGAAGAAAAACTCAATGAAATGGATGAGTTGGTTGGCAATGCTGATACAGCAAAACAGGACACCATTGAATCTTTCGATGAGCTTTATGATGCAAAAGTAAAAAGCATTGCATATATGTATCACAACAATGTTATGACAGGTTATGCACCTGCCAATATGCAGACATTAAAAAAACTCTTGGGTGTAGATAATGTGCTGATTGTGGATACAGAAGGAA
>CAUEYG010000163.1 GCA_959021945.1 uncultured Eubacteriales bacterium
GCAGTGTGATTGTCTGCGTACTGGGTGTGCTGTTAGGGAGAGCTATAGCAGATTTCTTTTTTAAAACCGTGTAAGGGAGTGTGGGTGATGATTGGCAAAGAAAAAATTGATCGGATTAACGAGCTGGCAAAAAAGCATAAAGAAGAAGGGCTGACCGACGAAGAACATAAAGAGCGTGAAATTTTGAGAAAAGAATATTTGGAAAGCTTTAGAAAAAATTTTCGGGGACATCTGGACCGCATAAAATTTGTAGAAGACTTATCAGATGAAGAACGGGAAGCATATAACAGAAAACACAAAAAAAAGAGTTGATAAGACGGCGGGAAAAGACAAATTTTCCGCCTTTTTTCTTGTATAGTATCTGTAAGAAAAAAGGACAAGGAGTCGTTACATATGAAAAAAAGATACTACAATATTCTTGCTGTTCCTGCAGCAGCAGTCATTTTCTTTTGCCTGTTCAGTGGATTTACTTCAGAAGATCCCAGCAATGCGGCAGAATCCTTAATCGACCAAAGGGCTCATATTTTACAGAGTGCTTTGCGCAATGATATTCCTTATGAAGAAGCAGAAAAAAAACTGAGAAAGATAGAAGGGGAGACCCTCTTAAAAGAGGATTTAGAATCCCTGCAGGATGGGCGGCGAGACCATCTTAGTCAGGCATATTCTATTAAAATCAAAGAGATCAAACTCAAAAAGCAGATGTTTCAATACACTACTTATGAAGCCAATATCCTGTGGGACAATCATTTTCAGACAGCAGCAGACCTCTATCACATTGTGATAAAAGAAGAAAACGGCCGGTTTGTGCTGACTATTTTTGAACCGGCAAATTAGTAAACAAAGGGGAAAGCATAATTGGCAAACCTTTCAAGCTAACAAAAAAATGATTTCCTAGTAAATTTGTATAAAAAATCTGGCAAAAAGTGTTTAAAAATCCTGGGAGATTGGTATAATAATATACTGTATTGATGGATTAGATGGAAAAGGAGTAAGAATATGCGACAAGTTTATTTAGATTATTCAGCAACAACGCCAGTAAAAAAAGAAGTGCTAGATGCTATGCTGCCTTACTTTACTGAGGAATATGGCAATCCTTCCAGCTTATACAGTATTGCAGCAAAGCCAAAGGAAGCCCTTGCAGCAGCAAGAAAACAGGTTGCGGATTTAATTGGCGCTGATGAAAAGGAAATCACCTTTACTTCCTGCGGTACAGAAGCTGACAACTGGGCTGTAATGGGGACCGCAGATGCTCTGAAAAAAAAGGGGAACCATATTATTACAACAAAAATTGAACATCATGCCATGCTTCACACATGTGAATTTTTAGAAAAGCATGGATACGATGTTACTTACTTAGATGTAGACTGCGACGGCAGAGTGAATCCTGCTGATTTAGAAGCAGCTATTACGGATAAGACGATTCTGATCAGCATTATGTTTGTAAACAACGAAGTAGGAACGGTAGAGCCTATCAAGGAACTGGCAGCTATTGCCAAGGCTCACAAAATACTCTTTCATACTGATGCAGTACAGGCACTGGGAAACCTGGAAATTGACGTAAAAGATCTGGGCGTTGATATGATGTCCATATCAGCTCATAAAATTTACGGTCCAAAAGGGATCGGCGCACTGTACGTTCGCAAAGGTGTAAGACTGTCAAACCTTATGCATGGCGGAGCGCAGGAAAATAAAAAAAGAGCTGGTACAGAAAATGTAGCCGGAATCGTCGGTTTTGGAAAAGCGGCAGAACTGGCCCAGACCCATTTGAACGAACATATCAAACATACTTCTTCGCTGCGGGATTATCTGATACAGCAGGTGCAGGAGAAAATCGAGAATGTTTATGTCAATGGCTCTATGGAACACAGACATCCGGGAAATGCCAATTTGACCTTTGAGTTTATTGAGGGAGAAGCGATGCTGCTTTATTTAGACCTGAATGGCATTGCTGTTTCTACAGGTTCCGCGTGCTCCTCAGCGTCGCTGACTCCATCGCATGTGCTGTCTGCTTTAGGGATTCCAGTTGAAAGGATTCACGGAACTCTGCGGTTTACCATAGGTGATATGACAACAAAAGAAGACATTGACTATGTGGTTGAAACCCTGGAAAAAGTGGTAAATAAATTAAGAGAAATTTCGTCAGTATCAAGTGAAAAGGGGTGGTAAGATATGGCAAACATGTATAACGATAAAGTAATGGATCATTTCATGAATCCTCATAATGTTGGAGAGATTGAAAATGCCGATGGCGTAGGTACTTATGGCAGTCCGGTCTGCGGAGACATGATGCAGATTTCTATCAAAGTCCAAGATGACAAGATTGTAGATGCTAAATTTAAAACTTTTGGATGCGGATCGGCCATTGCATCTTCCAGTGTTGCCACTGATATGATTATTGGAATGACCATTGATGAAGCTTTGGATTTGACTAATAAACAGATCATCAATGAGCTGGGAGGGCTTCCTGCAGTGAAAGTACACTGTTCTGTACTTGCAGACCATGCTATTAAATCAGCCATTTATGATTATGCGCAGAAAACAGGAAAAACTTACAAAGGTCTGGAAGGCTTTGATCCTGATGCGGACGATGATGATCATCATGATCTGCCAGAGGAAGAATAAAATGACTCAAACTTTAGATAAAAAGAAAGTAATATTGGGTTTAAGCGGCGGAGTAGACAGTACTACCGCTGCTTTGCTGTTACAGGACCGGGGCTATCAGGTGACAGGATTGTATTTTGATGTATCATGGGGAAATGAAGAGGGAAGAAGATCAGCAGAAGCAGCAGCGCAGCAGATGGGGATCCCCTTCCTTTACCGCAATGTCCACGATCTTTTTGAATCCACTGTGGTGGAAAACTTTTGCAGCGAATATCTGGCAGGAAGAACACCAAACCCCTGCGTCTTTTGTAACCCGAATGTAAAATTCAAAATCCTTACACAAGCAGCAGATGAAGAAGGCGCTTTTTATATTGCCACAGGCCACTACGCCAGGACCTTATGCCACAAGGACCTGGGATGGTCCATTGGAAGAGCCGCTAATGAAAGAAAGGACCAATCCTACATGCTCTATCGCCTGCCTGCATCTGTAATTGAACGCCTTATTCTGCCTCTTGCTGATATGGAAAATAAAGAGGAAGCGCGCCATATTGCAAGAAAACAGAAGATGGATAATGCAGAAAAAAAAGACAGCCAGGAAATCTGCTTTATTGAAGATGGGGACAATTATGCGGATTTTATTTGCAGACAGGGACATGAAGTAAAGGAAGGAAACTTTATTGATAAAAATGGAAAGGTTTTGGGACAGCACAAAGGTTTGATTTATTATACCATTGGGCAGAGAAAGGGCCTGGGTATTACGTTTGGAAAACCTGTATTTGTTACGGCCATGGACCCGGCAACCGGGAACATAACCTTGGGCGAGCACGAAGATCTGTTATCACACCAAGTGATCTGCAATCACGTTTTTTTTCCGGCAACCGGCAGCAGCCAGATTCCTCAAGGGTTAAAGGCGGCTAACATGACAGCAAAGATTCGCTATGCTGCAAAACCGGCTGCAGTATCCATGGAGTCTCTGCCCGGCGGCAGGCTAAAGGCAGTCTTTGAGGAGCAGCAGCGAGCCGCTACCCCTGGACAGTCCATTGTTTTTTACGCAGATGACTGTGTTATTGGCGGCGGATTCATTGAATAGATTTCCATAACATTATTATGTAAATCAAAACATAATAATGGCCCGGACAGGACAAACAGGAGCGCAGTAGCCACAGGTCAGGCACACAGAGTGATTTACCTGAGCCAGGCCCTTTTCATTCCAATCAATGGCTTGGTTGGGGCATCGCTCTTTACAGGCGCCGCATCCTTCGCAGTCCCCCTGATCAATTCGTATTTTTTTCTCCCCAATATCAGGCACATAATCAGGCTCAATAGTGCCGTCCATATATTCAAGGATCCGGTCAATTTCTTCTGTTTTGCCAAAACCGATCATGATGGAGCAAATTCCTTCCAGACTACTGACATAGTCAAGGGCCGGAAGATAGGAGCCGGTCAGATTTCCGCCGCCAAAGACCTTCATAGCAAAGACTCCTTTGCCTGCGTCAGAATTGGCTTTGATTGCGGCAGCCATTTCTTCTTTGGTTCCGGGTCCGTCCCCTTTGCGTATTCCCAGGCTTTTAAAGTTAATAAGTGGAAACAGCACATCTGCCTCAGGAATAGAAGCCATTTTTTGGGCCACATCTACATGGTGTGTGGAAACGCCAATGGCTGTTACAAGTCCGGCTTTTTTCGCATCTATGAGGCAGCGCCATGCCCCTGCGCGGTCATCCCAGTCAGAGCCGCTTCGCACTTCATGAAGCAAAAAAAGATCAATTTTATCCAGCTCCATCTCCTGCAGCGCTTCATCGATGGCATATTTCATCTGCTCATAAGTGGCATCCAGAGATTTTGAGCAGATAACGGGATTAAAATTTCCTCCCCGCAGCGCTTCCCGAATATAAGGATATGTTTGGTAGTATTGGGCAGTATCTAAAAAATTGATTCCCCGCTCCAAAGCGTAACGAAGTACAGCTGCCCCTTCTTTGATTGGCAAGTTAAGCTGTGTGCTTCCTACTGTGAGGACGCCGAATCCAACAAGCGTCACTTCAAGACCTGTATTTCCTAATTTCTTTTTTTCCATAAAAAACCTCTTTTGCGAAATGTTGTTTTATTTTTATATACCATAATCGGGCAGAATATGCAAGAAGCCATAAACCGATTAAATTGTAAATTTCTTGAAATTTCAGGCTGGATTGCCAGCATAACTGCAGCTTTATTGCGGGATACTAAATTTGAAAACGTAAAAAGGAGGTATGAGAAAATGGGAAAATGCAGCAGTGCGGTAGGGATTGGCCTTGCCGGAGCAATTGTAGGTGTATGCGCCTATTCTTTTTTGTCACCAAGAGAGCAGCGTCACATCCAAAAAGGGATGAAGAATGCAGTTGATGATTTAAAAGATGTGGCAGAACGATTAACGGAGGTTATGTAATGGGAATTTTAGAGAGTTTTGAAAAAGACAAAATCTGGGACAGAATGCTTGATTACCAGATCTTAGGAATGACCAGGCAGGATCTTGACCATGATGACGGCATCGCAGAAGAATTAACAAAAAACAAATTATAGGGCAGAGAGCCGCCTTCTCAGGAAGTTTTCTGAGAAGCCGCGGCTTTTTGTTTGCACTGGAGCCCGTAAAAGTATATAATACATG
>CAUEYG010000164.1 GCA_959021945.1 uncultured Eubacteriales bacterium
GGAAAAGGGTTTGCTGTAGTTGCTGATGAAGTTCGCGACCTTGCAAGCAAGAGCGCCACTTCGGCCAATGAAATTGCCACATTAATCAGTAAAACTCTGGAGTCTGTTGAAGAAGGAACTCAGGTTGCAAACGAGACTGCCACTGCACTGCAAGAAGTTGTAGGTGGTGTTGAGGATATTGTTACAAGCATTGCCGCTATTGCAGATAATGTGCAGATGGAATCTGATTCCATTGAGCAGGTGTCTACCGGTATTGAACAGATTTCCTCCGTTGTACAGACAAACAGCGCTACAGCACAGGAGAGTGCCGCCACATCGGAAGAACTGTCCGGGCAGTCTCAGGTTCTAAACGATATGCTTTTGAACTTTAAATTGAGGAAAGACTCCTAATTAGATTGACTACACCAATGAATGGTCTACGGTAGATCATGAAAAGAACCCCTTTTTCAATCAGAAAAAGGGGTTCTTTATGTAAGTAAAAGATTATGCGATTAGAAAAAAGAATGCATTCTATTAGGCGTTTGCCTTTATATGAGCAGCCAATTTTTTATCTTCCGTGCGGATATGGTTGACCAGGACTCCTACAGTTTGGTTGAGTTTGCCAAGGGTTGCGATAGATGGGCCGTCTTTATTAATCTCAGCAGCTACAGCGGCAAGGCTGCGCTTGTATCCTTCGTGGAACTGTTTGTGAGTCGGGTAGGCAGGATATTTGCTCTGCTGCTGTAAACGCTCTTCATCAGCAAAGTGCTTGCTGACATAATTGTTTAGAAACTGGGCAGTACTCGCAATCTGATCGCGGCCCTTGCCTTGTGAACACGCGTCCATCAGATTGTTTACTGCGTTAAACAGCTCTCTGTGCTCGCTGTCGATGAGTGCGTTGCCAGTTTCCAGATCTTTTGTTACCGTATACTTCATAATTGTTCACCTCTTTGCAAGTTTTCATAAATTTTAAGAACATCTAGTTCAATTATAGCTCACAAGGCGTGGAAAAGCAAGGAGCCGGGGAACTATGATTTTTTAAAAATAAAAAGTTTCCGTTTCTTCCAATGCAAACAAATGGTATAATAACCTAGATGCGGAGAGCAGTAATGAATGTTGTAAGGAGACTGAAATCATGGATATTCGCAAATATACGTTCCTGGTGCTGGAAGAAGAAAAGGAAGAGAGCGAACGTATAAAAAAAGTATTGGGAAAAGAGTATAATATCAATCTGATTCAGGCATTTAACGCAGAGGAAGCACTGGAAGGAATAGAGCAGCAAAAGGGAGACATAGAGGCAGTTTTAATTGGCGAGTCCTTTTTGCTTTCCGGGGAAGAAGAATCTGCAAAAAAGCTGAAAGATGCTATTTTCTCATATGGAATTTCGATGGTTGCTATAATGGACAGCTACAGTCTAAAGAAGGCGGAAGATGCGGTTACAGCAGGGGCGGAAGATATTTTGATCAAGCCATGTGAGCCTACTATCCTGCAGCGCCGGATATATAATCGCGTAATGCGCAGCGAGTTAGCCTTTGCCCAGGAATATGACTCTTTGACCGGAGTATATAATAAAGAAACTTTTTATGCCAAAGCCGGACAGCTGATGCTGCAGAACCAGGAAAACAAATATACGATATTCTGCCTTGATATTGAACGATTTAAGATGGTCAATGATTTGTTTGGAGGCATTGAAGGTGATTTGCTGCTGCAGTTTGCCGCAGCCCAGCTGAAAAGTATTGCAGAAGAGGTTGGAGGTCTGGCAGGGCGCATTGTAGCTGATATCTTTGCGTGCTGCTATCCCAACCTAAATGGGAAGTATTCCTATATTGCCAAGCGGATTACAGAATCTTTAAAGGAATATCCATTAGATATGGAAATCTTGGCTGCTATTGGCTTTTATCCGGTTGAAAACACCTCTTTGCCAGTGAGTATTATGTGTGACCGAGCTATGCTGGCCCTTGCTTCTGTCAAGAGCAATTATATGTGCAATTATGAAGTCTATAAAGATGACTTTCGCTCTGATCTCATTTCGCAGCAGGAGATCATCAATGACATGGAGTATGCACTGAAAAATCAGGAATTCAAGATTTATATGCAGCCGAAATGCGATATGGAAACAGGAAAAATTGTAGGCGCAGAGGCTCTGGTGCGCTGGGATCATCCGGACAAAGGCATGATTTCCCCGGGCTCCTTTATTACGGCTTTTGAAAACAATAAGTTTATCCTCAAGCTGGATGATTATGTGTGGGAACACGTATGTATTTTTTTGAGGAACTGGCTTGATGCAGGAAATAAAGAGATGGTGCCGATATCCATTAATGTTTCCATGGTTAACCTGTACAGCGACGATCTGTACCAGCGACTGGTGAATCTGGTAGAAAAATATAAAATCAGCCCATCTCTGCTTGAAATTGAAATTACAGAATCAGCATATGCCAGCAATATGCAGTATTTAATTAAAGTTGTTGACCGGCTGCGCGCTTATGGTTTTACGATTCTCATGGATGATTTTGGAAGCGGATACTCATCCCTTAATATGCTGAAAGATCTGAATGTAGATATTTTGAAGACTGACATGAAGTTTCTTACTAATGAAATTGATGAACATGAAAAAAGCGGAGAGATTTTAGAGGCGGTCATGCGCATGGCAAAATGGCTCAATCTGCTAGTCATTGCAGAAGGAGTAGAGAACCAGCAGCAAAAGGATTTTTTGCTCAGTGTTAATTGTCATTACGCCCAGGGCTATTATTATTACGCACCTATGCCCTGCAATGAATTTTGGAAGCTGCTCCGGGAACCTGATAAAATAGACTTCCGGGGAATGCGCAAGCGACAGGGAGAGACATTTAAGCTGCAGGAATTGATGAATCAGGATGTAATGTCTGATACCCTTTTGCAGAATCTTATCGGGGGCGTTGCCTTTTATGAATATACCAATGGAACCTTGTCACTGACCCACGCTAATGAAGGATATTATACAGAGACAGGATGCAGCGAGGACGAGATCTTGTCCTATGGTGATCATCTGTCAGATTTAATTTATGAGGAAGATCAGGAGGAGCTGGTGCGGCTGGTGTCCACAGCAGCTGATAACCCTTCTGAGGGGGCCGAAGGCATCCTGCGCCGGAGAAAGCTGAATGGGGATTTGCTGTGGCTGAGGATTAAACTGTTCTTCCTCACTGAAAATAACAGGCGGCAATTGTTCTATGGGTCTATTCGAAATATTACAGAAGAAAAAGAGGCGGAAGCGCGGCTTCGCGCTTTTGAAGAGCGCATGCGGTCAGCCTCCAACATTACGATTACCTTTTTATTTGATTTTCATATTAAAGAACGTGCCGTGGACTACAGTGAAGTAAAGGCTGGGATGCTGGGACGGCCCCGCCGCCTGGAAAATATGCCTCAGTCCATGATCGACGGCGGCACGATTATGGAGGAATATCAGCAAGGGATTCTCCAGATGTACGAAAAGATCATTAAGGGAGAACCCCAAGCCAGTTGTGAGATAAAGGGAATTCAGAGCAATGGACAGACATTTTGGGCTCGGATTACTTTAACCTCAGTCTTTGATGAAAAGGGCAACCCTATTCGCGCCATGGGTATTGCCGAGAGCTTGGGAAAAAAAGACTCCACTGCATAGATGGAGATAAAAACCGTACATAATAAAACGTGTGCGGTTTTCTATTTTGCGGAGGCGCGGCTTCGCACTTTTGAAGGGCTCATAAAGAGAAAACGCACTGTATGAAACTGCAAAAGATGGGGGAGTAGATATGGAAACAAAGCTGCAAAAACGGTATGGATTGGTGACTGCTACTGCTATGGTGGTGGGAATTGTCATCGGAAGCGGCGTTTTTTTTAAGGCGGAAAAAATTCTAAATGCCACAGGAGGGAATCTTCCTTTGGGGATTTTAGCCTGGGTCATTGGAGGCCTGATTATGGTATCCTGTGCATACACTTTTGCAGTGCTGGCTACAAAATATGAAAAAGTAAACGGTGTTGTGGATTATGCAGAGGCGGCGGTGGGCAAACAATACGGCTATTATGTAGGGTGGTTTTTGGCGATCCTGTATTACCCTAATCTAACCTGTGTATTGGCATGGGTATCGGCCAGATATACTTGTGTTCTGCTGGGATGGGATATTACCGGAGGAGCCTGTATGGTGATGGCCTGCTTTTACTTGATTGGAAGCTATGCATTAAACGCCCTTTCGCCTATTTTATCGGGAAAGTTTCAAGTTGCTACTACAGTAATAAAGCTGATACCCCTGCTGATGATGGCGGTAATCGGCACAATTTCCGGCTTGAAAAGCGGCATGACCGTTTATAATTTTACGCATGTTGTATCTGATACAGAGGACAAGTCGGTTCTGCTGTTTACTGCAGTGGTGGCTGCTTCCTTTGCCTATGAAGGCTGGATCATTGCTACTAGTATTAATTCTGAGTTAAAGGATGCGAAAAAAAATTTGCCCCGGGCGCTGATGGCCGGAACCCTGATCATTATGGCCGTGTACATTCTGTATTATATAGGGCTGGCAGGGGCAGTGACAAATGAAACAATGATGGCGGGAGGAGAGGCAGGGGCCAGGCTGGCCTTTGAAAGAATCTTTTCCAAAGCAGCAGGGACCGCCATTTTCGTTGTTATTGTTATTTCTTGTTTAGGAACCCTCAATGGGCTGATGTTAGGATGCACAAGAGGGATGTACGCATTGGCTGCCAGACGGGAAGGACCGCGGCCAGAACTGTTTTCTGCTGTAGATGGGGCAACCAACATGCCGTCTAATTCTGCTGTTTTAGGCTTGCTCCTCTGCGGATTCTGGCTCATGTATTTTTACGGAGCCAATTTGACACAGCCCTGGTTCGGACCCTTTAGCTTTGATACTTCGGAGCTGCCTATTGTAACCTTGTACGCTTTTTACATCCCTGTTTTTATTCTCATGATAAAGAAGGAAAAGGACCTAAACTTTTTCAAACGTTTTATTATGCCTGCTCTATCTGTCTGCGGATGCATTTTCATGGTCACAGCCGCCTGTTATGCTCATAAGACGGCAGTCTTATATTATCTCATCATCTTTGGGATGGTCATGATAATCGGGGTCTGGTACAGCAGGAAAAGGAGTTAAGAATTTTGTAAGAAACCAATTTGGCCTTTGTTAAGAAATCACTACTATGATAACAGTATAAGCTGAAGGAGGAAATATGAACATCTT
>CAUEYG010000165.1 GCA_959021945.1 uncultured Eubacteriales bacterium
GGCTTGGATTTCGCCATTTTTTTGTTATGAGGCTCTGCTTAGTGAGGGGATTTAGCAGTTTTTATATCTTTTTTTCCGCAACATGCAAAAAAGATATAAAAGTTATGGGCTGCAGCCCCTCATTTTGGCCTCTTTTCTGCCAATAGGCTGTTTTCCCTTTTTTTCGGGCCCGCCAGCCTTATATTTTTATATCTTTTTAGAAGAAAAGCATCAAAAAGATATAAAATATGCAATTCTTGCCCCAGCGGCAGGGCAGATTCCGTCCATCAGGAACTAGGCTTTTTCCGTTTGCGCCAGCCAAATGGAGGCATCCGCATCGCTTGGCATGCGCCAGTCACCTCGCGGAGACAGGCTGACAGAGCCAACCTTAGGGCCGTCAGGCACACAACTGCGCTTAAACTGCTGAGAAAAGAACCGGCGGTAAAAGACAGTCATCCACTTTTTGATAAAAGCTTCATCATACTCACCTGCAAAGGCATGTTTCGCTGTATAGAGCAGCTTTTCCGGCTCCATGCCCCACCGAATGGTGTAGTAAATAAAAAAGTCATGGAGAATATAAGGCCCTACACTTTCCTCTGTTTTTTGGGCAATTTCCCCATTTGGATCAGGAGGCAGCAGCTCCGGGGAAATGGGCGTATCCAAAATATCCTGTAGTGTTTTTTTCAAGAGCGCATTGTCCGAGCTGAAATGGGGGTCCTCATCAGGGCCGCTCAGCTTGTTTTCCATGACCCACTTTACGACAAAACGGACCAAAGTCTTTGGAACACTGGCATTGACGCCATACATGGACATATGATCTCCGTTATAAGTACACCAGCCAAGGGCCATTTCCGAAAGATCGCCGGTACCCACCACCAGGCCCCCTTCTTTGTTGGCCATATCCATGAGGATTTGGGTGCGCTCTCTTGCCTGAGAATTTTCATAAGTTACATCGTGCTGATCAGGATCATGATCAATATCGCAGAAATGCTGATTGACCGCATCCTTAATGGAAATCTCCCGAACCTGAGCGCCCAGCAGCTTCATAATCGTAAGGGCATTATGATAAGTCTTGCCTGTGGTTCCAAAACCGGGCATGGTGATGGCAACAATGTCGCTGGCAGGCCGTCCGATCAGCTTGTGGGTATGGGCTGTTACCAGCAGAGCAAGGGTAGAATCCAGACCGCCGGAAATGCCCACCACTGACTTTTTAGAGTGAGAATGTTCAATTCGTTTTGCCAGCCCTGCTGACTGAAGGCTAAAAATTTCCCCGCACCGCTGGTCGATTTGGCGGCTGTCTTCAGGCACAAAGGGATTCTTGGCATAATGGCGGAACAGTTTATCAGACTGCCGGACCAGCCTGATAGGGCTGAGGACAACATGTTCAAACTTGTCCTGATCTCCATAAGCAGCAGCACACTGACCAAGATCCGGATTCTGAGACCGTTCAAAACCAATTCTCTGAAAATCAATTTCACTGTAATAGACAGCATTTTCCCTGGCAAAACGCTGACTTTCCTTTAAAATAACGCCGTTTTCTGCAATTATGCTGTGGCCGCTGAATACCACGTCAGTTGTTGACTCTGTTACTCCAGCGGAAGTATAAACATAGGCGCAGTTGCTTTTTGCGCTTTGCATCATCACTAGGTTTTTCCGATAATCAGCTTTGCCTACTGTGTCATTGCTGGCAGATGGATTAAAGATAATATGAGCTCCGCTGAGGGCAGCCTGAGAGCCTGGGGAAACAGGCATCCAAAGATCTTCACAAATTTCAGCAGCAACAGAAAGCTCCGCAGCCTGGTCTGTAAAAATCAGATTTCCAAAAGGAACTTCTTTTCCAAAGAGAAAAAGGGTTTTGTGCAGTTTTGAGCGCTGAACACCGCTTGTAAACCAGCGGGGCTCATAATATTCCTTGGAGCCGGGAAGAAACATTTTAGGCACAATGCCTTTGATTTCTCCCTCCTGAAGCACAGCGGCACAATTGTACAGCAGATTTTCCAGGCGCAGATAACAGCCTAAGATAATGACCGTTTGGGTATGGGCTGTTTCTGCACAAATCCGCTCAAGAGCTGCCAACTGGCTTTGATACAAATGCTCTTGATAAAACAGATCTCCGCAGCTATAGCCTGTAATACAAAGCTCCGGAAAAACCAGGAACCCTGTGCCCTTTTCCTCCGCATCTTTTATAAGAGCAAAGATCTGCTCCGTATTATATTGCGTGTTTGCTACTTTCAGAGCAGGGACTGCAGCCCCCACCCGGACTAAACCTAAATTTTTCATTGGTAAACATCTCCTTAAGTGACCTAAGTCATGATTTCTCCTTATTATATACTATTTTAAAAAAATTAAAAAGGCTCACTTTTCTTGAAACATGGACCGCCCTTGTTATATAATGATGCTATCATTTTAGAGAGGAATTTTTCGTACATATGAAAGAATTTTATATAGCAAATATAAAGCCGGGACAGGAAGTCACTGATTTTTTTATGGTAAAATCCATTGCTGTAAAGCTGGGATCCAATAAAAAGCAGTATCTGGACTTGATGCTGGGGGACAAGAGCGGAGAAATATCAGCCAAAAAATGGGATGTGTCTGATGAAGAGCTGCCATCCCTTTCTCAGATTAAAGAAGGAGATATCATTAAAATACGGGCCAATGTGACAGAATGGAACGGGCTAAAGCAGTTTCGGGTCATGCGTGTGCGCAGGAGGGGAGATCAGGATCCTATCGATATTGGAGATTTTATTAAGGCTGCTCCCGAAAAGCCGGAAGACATGTATCAATACATTATGGAAACGGCTCAGAACTTTGGAGATGAAGATTTAAAAAAGCTGTGCGTCAAAGTTTTGACGGACAACAAGGAAAAACTGATGTATTATCCGGCAGCGCAAAAAAATCACCACGCAGAAATGGCAGGGCTTTTATACCATATTAAAAGAATGCTCATGAATGGAGAGCGTATGTGTCAGGTTTATACCAATTTGAATCAAGACTTGGTTTTAGCAGGCGTAATCCTCCATGATATGGAAAAGCTCAATGAGATTGAATCAAATGAGCTGGGAATTTCATCCGGCTATTCCTTTGAGGGGCAGATGCTGGGGCATCTGATTCAGGGCGTCAAGACCATAGATCGTTTGGGGGAAGAACTGAGCTTTCCGAGAGAAAAAACAATCATGCTGGAGCATATGATTTTGTCTCATCATTATGAGCCGGAATTCGGAAGCCCGAAAAAACCTCTCTTTCCAGAGGCGGAAATCCTGCATTACTTAGATGTAATTGACGCCAGAATGTTTGATATGCAGGACGCCCTGGACAAAACAGAGCCGGGCGGCTTTAGCGAGCGGGTGTGGACCCTGGATAACCGCAGGCTGTACAAACCTGAGGAATGATGGAGGAACCATGGAAGAAAAACAGGGAGTTATTGCTGACATCATCTTTCACAACAGTGATAATGGTTATACCATTGCAGTAGTGGAAACAGAGGAAGAACAATTTACTGCAGTAGGAAGCCTGCCGGGATGCAGAAAGGGCAGCAGCTATCTGCTTCGGGGAAAATGGAAGATTCATCCTACCTATGGGGAGCAGTTTGCCTTTCAAACTTTTGAAGAGGTGATGCCTTCTACAGAAGACGGCATTGAAGAGTTCCTCTCTTCCGGCGTTCTAAAAGGCATTGGAAAGAAAACGGCTGCTGCCATTGTGGCCAGATTTGGAAGTGAAACCTTTGAGATCATTGAAAAAACGCCGGAAAGACTGTCCGAGATACCGGGAATCGGCGAAAAAAAGGCGGAGGCAGTAGCTGAGGCTTTTCGCAGTCACAGGCAGTTTGCTGAAATCACGTTGTATCTGCAGCAATTTGGAATTAACGCAGATTATGCGATGAAGCTGTACAAAGTCTACGGCGCTGATACGATTGTAGCAGTGCAGGAGAACCCTTACCGCCTGGCAGAAGATATCTTTGGCATTGGATTTAAAAAAGCGGATAAGATTGCCGGCCGTATGGGAATTGCCAGGGATGACGAGCACCGCATTAAAAGCGGCATCCGTTTTACCTTATGGTATTTTGCCGGAGAAGGAAATACCTTCCTGCCTCAGAACGTGCTCTGTGAAAAGGCAGGAGCTTTGCTGGAAGTAGAAAGTGAAAAGATCAAGGAAGCTCTGGTAGAAATGGCCTTTCAGGGCGATGTACATATTGAAAATCTGGAAAACAGAAATGTGGTTTTCCTAATGCCTTATTATCTGGCAGAGCAAAATGTCTGCAAGTGCCTTACTGCTATTAATTCGGCAGCATTAAAGCCAATTGGGGCAGATCTGGACAGCCTTCTGGCAGTAACAGAACAGGAGAGCGGGATCTCCCTTTCTGAGAACCAAAAATTTGCAGTAAAGGCGTCTTTAAAACAGGGAGCATCGGTCATAACAGGAGGCCCGGGTACAGGAAAGACGACCATTATCAATTCAATCATTCACATTTTGCAGCACAGCGGATTGAAAACAGCCATTGCAGCGCCTACAGGCAGAGCGGCAAAGCGGATTACAGAAACCTCCGGCTATGAAGCATCCACCATCCACCGCCTGCTGGAATATTACTATTCAGAAAGCGAGGAGTCCATGCGGTTTGGAAAGACTGCGGAGGACCCTCTTGACTATGACGCTGTTATCATCGATGAAGCGTCTATGATTGATCTGATGCTGATGAACGGTTTGGCAAGTGCAATACGGCCCGGCACCCGGCTCATTCTTGTGGGAGATGCTGACCAGCTGCCATCTGTAGGAGCAGGAAACGTGCTGCGGGATATTATTGACAGCGAATATATTTACTGTGTCAAGCTGACGGAAATTTTCAGACAGGCAAGGGAGAGCCTGATTGTTGTCAATGCTCACAAAATCAATAAAGGAGAATATCCTTACTGCAATGAAAAGGAAAAGGATTTTTTCATGATGCGGCAAAAGACAGAAAAGGATATGCTGCAGATGATAAAAGATTTGTGTACAAGAAGGCTGCCCGCCTATTATACAGACCTGATGCCAGTGCGGGATATGCAGATTCTCACTCCTGTGAGAAAGGGACTGTTAGGGAGCATAAATTTAAATAAAGAGCTGCAGGACGTGTTAAACCCACCTTGCCCGGAGCTGGAAGAGCGAAAGCTTGGAGAGCGGATTTTCCGGGAGCATGACAAGGTGATGCAGATTAAAAACAATTA
>CAUEYG010000166.1 GCA_959021945.1 uncultured Eubacteriales bacterium
AATATGTAATCTCCTCAAAACCAAAACGTCCTTCTTCAATACAGCTTTTTACCAGTTCTTCAATACTGTATCCCCGGTAATAAAGTTCACCTTCAATGGGGACTTTTTCCTTATTTTCATTAACCTTGTATCCAAGAACCTCTCCGATTCTGGTAAGTCCCACAACAACGCCTGTCCCATTGGAATTCCGAAGTCCACGCTTAACGTTATATTGGACGTACAAGTCACTGTCAATCAGGTTTTTTGTTTCTAATTCCTGCGCCATTTTATGAACGAAATTGGAAGGATCATTCCCGCCGGAGAGTTTGGCTTCACGTTTTTTCTTCATCTTCTCTAACAATTCGAATAACTCCTTTCCTATGTGCAAATTAGTCACATATGAGGATATTATTATAACATGTTAAAGCGATAATTGAAAGATAAAAAAGTAGAGGACTTGTATTGAAAAACATTGAAACTTCCTAGCATGTCGAGAATTCGAATAAATTGACAAACCGGGATAGAATAGGTAAAATGAATAGGATATTAAAAAATTGCACAGGGAACCTTTAGGAGGTAAAGGATGTGGCAAAAAAATGCATTGAAAATAATGGATGCATTGACTGAAACTGCGATTTATGTAATCAAACAAGATACTTATCAGTTGTTATATTATAATCGTAAGGTGAAAGAAGTCAGCCCCCAGGCTGAGGTAGGACTGGAATGTTACAAAATATGGGACCGCAACTGTCAGGACTGTCCGCTGATTGCTATTGGTGATAAACATTCCAACCATACGATTCATTATAATGATCCTTTTGGAGATGTGGTGGATATTACAGCAGATCGTATCATGTGGGATGAAAAAACTCCTGCTTTTGTTATAACGGTGACGCCTCATAAATTAAATTATGAAGAAGAGCAGGGGTTGGAGAAAATTGAAAAAATGTACAAGCAAAGCCTGGTGACAGTCTTTGATGAATGTATTATTGCTAATTTGACAGAGGACTATTATGTGAACTGCCAAAAGGATATGATGTGGACCGATATACCGGAGCGTGGAGATTTTCAGAGGGAAAATCAGCTCTATGCTAAAACCGTCATCCATCCTCAGGACCTTTATGATTTTAATACTCATTTTTCCAGGGAGGCCATGCTTCGCCTGTTCTCAGCAGGAAAAAAGACGATTTCTAAGAGGCTGCGCAGGATGATGCCTGACGGGACCTATCATATGGTGCAATTTACAGCCGTAAAAATCCAACGGTTTGATGAAGATGCATGTTGGTGTGTGCTGGTATTTCGTGATATTAACGACGATTATCTGCAGGAACAGAAAATGAATGTAGATATTAATCAGCTTGCTACTGCTGCAAAAGTGGCATATCAAATGCTGATCGCCGTAAACCTGACTCAGAACTCTTATTATATGATCGAATATGATAACTTTCAGACCAAGAAAGCTGCAGTATCCGGAACCTTTGATGAATTAATTGAAACAGGAATATCAACAGTTGCTCCGGAATACAAAGAAGAGTTTTTTCAAAAGTTTTCCAGAAAATCACTGTTAGACGCTTTTTCTAAGGGGGAAAAACAGGTTACTATGGAAATGCGCCAGATGGGTGATGACGGAGTTTACCATTGGAATTCTACCCAGGTTGTAAGGGTGGAAAATCCATATTCTGAAGATGTTTTGGAAATCACCATGTCAAAAAATATTGACAGTGAGCGGCAGGCTCAGGAAGAGCACCTGAAAAAGGAGCGGGAGGCAAAGCAGCTGTTGGAGCACGCCCTGCAAAAGGCAGAGGAAGCAAGTAAAGCCAAAAGCGATTTTTTATCCAGAATGAGCCACGATATTCGTACTCCCATGAATGCCATTGTAGGTATGACTGCCCTGGCGCAGCTGCATATGGAAGATAAGGCTCGTCTGAAAGATTATTTGGAAAAGATGGAATCTTCCAGTTCTCATTTGTTAGGCCTTATTAACGAAGTTTTGGATGTGAGTAAAATTGAGAGCGGCACGATGAAATTGGATGAGAAAGAGTTTGACCTGATTGTTTTAATACAAGACGTGGTCGGCATGATGCAGCCAATTGTTCAGAAAAAACAGCAAAAATTGCAGTGGCGCTTTTCAGAAAACATACATTCTAAAGTCCGAGGAGATCAGCAGCGTCTGCGTCAGGTTCTTGTCAATGTTTTGGATAATGCGTCCAAATATACGCATAAGGGTGGAGATATTGGCTTCTTTGTGGAGGAATTAAAACGATCAGAAGCTTTAGGCGGTACCTATCAATTTATTATTGAGGATAATGGAATTGGTATGGAACAGGAATATCTGGACCGCATTTTTGAGCCCTTTAGCAGGGCCAGTGATTCCAGGGTCAGCAAGACAACCGGAACAGGACTTGGAATGACCATTGTAAAGAATCTTGTCGAAATGATGGATGGTCACGTTCAAGTGGAGAGTGAACCCGGAAAAGGTTCTCGTTTTACCATTACCCTCTGTTTGGAGCAGCGAAAAGAGCTTTCACGCGACTTGCCAAAGAGGGGGGATAGCTCTTCCAATTCTCCATGCCCCAATCTGAATATCTTGCTTGTTGAGGACAATGAAATCAACCAGGAGATTGCATCGGAGATGTTAAAATATTTAGGAGCTAATGTTGAACTTGCTGAAAATGGAATGGAAGCAGTAGAGCGGATTGCAAAGCAGCCTGTATTTTATTATGATTTGGTTTTCATGGATATTCAGATGCCGGTTATGGATGGATATGAGGCAGCGAAAACGATTCGAAACTCTGGGAAAGAACAGATTGAAAAGCTGCCCATCATCGCCATGACAGCTGATGCTTTTTCCGATGATGTTAAACGGGCCAGCTTGGCAGGTATGGATGGCCACTTGGCAAAACCCATCAGCATTGAACAGCTAAAAGAGGTGTTGTCGCAGTTCTCTTTATTGTAAAACCCCAGAAGGCATAGAGAAAATTTGTATGTTTATTCAACCCTTTTTCTGTGTATATAATAGTTACAGCCTGACATATTTTGGCGCAAATTACGAAAGAAGGTGTAGTTTTGAAAATTCGAAAGTTAATTTACAGTGTCCTTTTTTGGCTCGCAATCCTCAGCTTACTCGGTTCAACATTTATGTTTCTGATGTTGAATTCCAACCGAGATAATGGGCGCGTAGTCAACTATAGCGGTATTGTGAGAGGCGGTTCCCAGAGAGTGGCTAAGCTGCATTTGATGAATCAGTCGGTAGACGAACCCATTAAAGATTTAGAAAAAATTATGAACGGCCTGATTGATGGGGATGAGTCTCTGGATCTGCCTGCAGCAAAGGACTCTGCCTTTCGAGAAAAGATGGAAAATGTCCGTACTTACTGGAACGATGAACTAAAACAAGAGATGGTTCATGAAGAGGGACAGCACGATCTGGAGCAATTATATGAAAAGAGCGAAGAGTTTTTCCAAATGACCAGTGATGCTGTAGATGCGGCAGAGGCTTATTCGGTACAGGGAATCAAGGAAATGAAGCTGGTGGCAGTGATCACCTTCCTGGTAAACCTGATTTGTATTGTCATTATTGGTATGATTATTCACCGGAAAGTTCTCTCCCCACTCAGAAGCTTGGAAAAAGGTGTGGCCAAGGTGGCGGAAGGTGATCTTTCTGCGGAGATTGATTACCATTCCAAAGATGAACTGGGCTCCTTGGCAGACAGTATGCGCAGCATGATTGGCAACCTCCATCAGTACATAAAAGAAATTCAGTATCAATTAAAGGAACTTTCTGAAGGCAATTTAGATCTGCAGGTTGACGCTGGGTTCCAAGGCGATTTTGTGGCGTTGGAACAGTCTTTAAACCGCATTATTTCTTCCCTGAATGATACGATGCAGGGAATTGGCATGAGTGCAGACCAGGTAGCCATGAGCTCTTCTCAAGTGGCAGACAACGTTCAGTCTTTGGCTGCAGAGCCTCTGAAGAAGCCCAGTCCATGGAACGGCTGACGGATACGGTTACAGAAGTGTCTCACCAAGTGAGCGGCACTGCTGATAATGCAGCTCACGCAGGGAATATGGTTCAGAAGGTTTGTGAACAGATTGAGAAATGCGGTGAGCAGATGCAGCAGATGGTGCAGGCCATGGAACGAATCTCCAAGAGTTCAGCCGGCATTGGAAAGATTGCTAAAGCCATTGAGGATATTTCTTTCCAAACAAATATTCTCGCTCTCAATGCAGCTGTAGAGGCAGCCCGGGCAGGGACGGCAGGAAAAGGCTTTGCCGTTGTTGCTGACGAAGTAAGCGCGCTGGCTAATAAGAGCGGCGAATCGGTTAAGAGTACTTCTATGCTCGTGCAGGAATCTATGGCAGCAGTGGAAAATGGAACGGAAATTGCGGCCCAAACGGCTGACTTGCTGAAAGAAGTTGTTACAATGGCCCAGGAAGTTACAGGCGCTGTAGATTCCATTACCAGTGCTACAGCAGAGCAGTCCCAATCTATTGAGGATATTATGAGCGGTATTCAGCAGATTACCGGAGTTGTGCAGAGCAACAGCGCTACGACAGAGGAAAGTGCGGCTTCTGGGGAGGAACTGTCCAGTCAGGCGCAAATTTTAAAGGGATTAGTAGGACATTTCCGTTTAAAAGACACAGGAAATGATCAGTATGAGGGCTAACCGGCTTCACCACTGTCCTTTTACAAGGAAGAGCTGTATTCAAGGGAGTGCAGCTCTTTTTACAGTTGAAATGTTGTTTTGTTTAGTGGTTTTAATTGGGGAAAACATGGGGTTTTAAAGTGATTGAAACATTTGAGTAGGAGAAAGAGTATGAGAGTTTTTTTATATAAAAGGAATAAGCGAGTGGGAAAAGGAATTGCATTATTGCTAGTTCTGATGGTGTTCTTTTCAACTGCCGCAGCATACGGGGCAGCCAGCATTGCAATACCAAACAGTCCTAATTCCCCTAATTCTCCTAACATGCCAAATCAGCCCAACAGTACAAATGATTTGAATACCCCAAATGATCCGGCTGATCCAAACAGCCCTAATGGTCCAAATGATCCTGTTGAAACCAATGCTGTTAATACTCCCAATCATGCAAATTCTCTAAGCAGCACAAATAGCCCTAATAAGGCTAATGTGTAAGCGTAGGATAGAAAGCCTGGAAAAAAGAAAAACCCCGGGAAGTGGAAGGG
>CAUEYG010000167.1 GCA_959021945.1 uncultured Eubacteriales bacterium
CAAGATTTGACTTCATTATAATGAAATTTCTCTGGGATTGCAAACGGAAAACCCTTGCAAATCCAGGCAGAAGGATTACAATAAAAACATAGGAAAAAGGAGGTTGGGTTTATGCTGACACTGGATAAAATTTATCATGCGGCCTTTACACTAAAGGACGCGGTTCGAAAAACAGATCTGATTTTAGCTCCCGCATTGAGCCGCCAAAATGAGATTTACCTGAAAACGGAAAATCTGCAGATGACCGGAAGCTTTAAAGTTCGCGGAGCTTACTATAAAATAAGCCGTCTGAGTCAGGAAGAAAGAGAAAAGGGAATCATTGCATGCAGTGCGGGAAATCACGCTCAGGGAGTTGCTCTTGCCGCCAGCAAGAATCAAATTCCTTCTCTCATCTGCATGCCCGATGGAGCGCCTATCAGCAAGGTGGAGGCTACCAAGAGCTTTGGCGCAGAAGTCTGTCTGGTCAGTGATACTTATGATGACGCTTACCAAAAAGCGGTGGAGCTCCAGCAAGAAAAAGGGTATACGTTTATTCATCCCTTTGACGACCTGGATGTCATCGCAGGCCAGGGCACCATTGGACTGGAAATTTTAGAGCAGCTGGATGACGTAGATGCGGTAGTAGTGCCTGTGGGAGGCGGCGGCCTTATCAGCGGTGTAGCGGCAGCCATTAAAGAACTGAAACCGGAATGTAAAATCTATGGCGTTCAGGCTATGGGCGCCCCCAGCATGTACGAATCTGTGCTGGCCCACGTGAAAAAAGCCTTAAAAACGGTAGACACTTTTGCCGACGGCATTGCAGTTAAAGTCCCGGGGGACCATACTTATGAGATGGTTACAAAATATGTGGATGAAATGCTGACCGTAACAGAGGATGAGATCGCAGCGGCAATCCTCACATTAATGGAAAAACAAAAGCTGGTGGCGGAAGGGGCCGGAGCTGTATCAGTAGCAGCTGTTATGTTTGATAAAATTCCGCTAAAAAAGAAAAAGATTGTTTGTGTTGTCAGCGGCGGCAATATTGATGTAAATATCTTAAACCGGGTTATTACCAGGGGATTGATTATGAGCGGCAGGAGAAATACCCTTACCATCGCCCTGCTGGACAAGCCGGGACAGTTGGTAGGCGTCAGCCGTATCATCAGCAGCTGCGGCGGCAATGTGGTGGCAGTACATCATGACAACGGCGACCCTAATATGGCCATTAACAGCTGTTTCCTGAAAATTGTTATGGAAACCCGCGACAGCGCCCAGGCGGAGATGATTAAACAGCGGCTCCGAGAGGAAGGGTTTCAGTTGGTCAATTAACAGGATTCCGCCACGAAAGGGATTCCTCCACGAAAAAGGACAGCCGCTCTTTCGCTACTTTGCGTTAGAGTGACTGTCCTTTTCTGTGAATAAAAAAATAGGTATACCTTACACGTTTATACTTCCACAGTCCAGCCCATCGTATCCTCTATATTTCCGGTTTGGATTCCGTAAAGAGTATCATAAAGCTTTTGGGCAATTGGACCGATGCTTCCGCCGTTAATCGTCATTTTTTCTCCCTTGTAGCACAATTCACCAACCGGAGAAATCACAGCAGCAGTTCCTGATGCAAACATTTCCTGGAAGGTTCCGGTTTTATATGCGTCAACAACCTCATCAATAGAAAGCCTGCGCTCTGTAATTTTAATTCCTTCTTTTTTCAGCAGGGCAATGACAGAGTCTCTTGTAATGCCGGGAAGGATGGTTCCGTCAAGAGGTGCAGTAATAACTTCATTGTCAATGACAAAGAAGGCATTTGAGGTTCCGATTTCTTCCACATATTTTCGCTCCACTCCATCCAGCCAGAGGATTTGCTCATAGCCTTTTGCGTGGGCCTCCTCCTGGGCCTTCAGACTGGCTGCGTAATTTCCTCCGCATTTGGCCTCGCCTGTTCCCCCGTCTGTAGCACGAACATACTTATCTTCCACATAGATTTTCGTTGGAGTCAGACCGCCTACATAATACGGGCCTACCGGGCTTAAGATAATGAGGAATTTGTAGTGATTTGCCCGCCTTACTCCCAAGAACGGCTCATCAGCGATGATAAAAGGTCTGATGTATAAGGAAGTTCCTTCCTTTTGAGGTATCCAGTCAGCATCTACACGGACCAGGGCTTTGATGGCTTCTACATACAGTTCCTCATCAATCTGAGGAATACAGAGCCGCTCATTTGTCCGGTTGGTCCGCTTGGCATTCATATCCGGGCGGAACAGCTGCACCTTGCCTTCTTTGGTTTTATAAGCCTTAAGGCCCTCAAACATTTCCTGGGCATAGTGAAACACAACAGCAGCCGGGTCCAGAGAAAGGGGTGCATAAGGCACGATTCGGCCATCATACCAGCCTTTGCCCTCCTGGTATTCCATAATAAACATATGATCCGTAAAATCTACGCCAAAGCGCAGCGTGTCAGGATCAGGTTTTGTTTTTGGGGTTGTTGTCTTTGTTACTGGAAAATCATATTTCATTTTACCGTTCTCCTTCTTCCATAGTTAATTGACTCTTTTTTTATAATAGATCAAAATTTGTGATGTGTCAACAATTTATTTGGAAAAAATTTATGAAAATAAACAAAACTGAGTCGAACTGTCTTTCTACTTTCCTCCGAAATGGACACCTGATATAATAATAATATAAATTTTTTCTTTTGAAAACAGCAAGTGTGTAAAAAAGGGGGGACAGCGTATGAAATTATGGAAAAAAGCTTTGTTGGTTTTGCTCATTGTGGCAGCGGCAGGCGCAGGGACTGTTTTTGGAATCAATGGATATCTGGTAAACAAAGTAGATGACCGGATCTTGTGCAGGGTGGAAACCAAAGAAAATGTCATAACCGAAGAACAGCTGGACAAGCTGAAAGAAAAGGACGCTCAGTGCATTCTGGTGCTGGGGGCGCTGGTGAGAAAAGACGGGACTCCCAGTTATATGCTCCAGGACCGCCTGGATTTAGGAATTCTCCTATACAAGGCCGGTGTGGCTCCCAAGCTGCTGCTATCAGGAGATCATGGTGAGACCCAGTATGATGAGGTTAATGTGATGAAAGAATATGCAGAAAAAGCAGGTGTGCCGGAAAAAGATATTTTTCTTGACCACGCCGGGTTTTCCACGTATGATTCCGTTTATCGCGCTAAAGAAATTTTTCAGGTGGAAAAAATGGTGGTTGTAACCCAAGGGTATCATTTGTACCGAGCCCTATATGGCTGCGGGAAAATGGACATCAACGCCTGGGGCGTGGCCGCCGACCAAACGGTGTATCGGGGACAGACCATGCGGGATCTGAGAGAAATTGCGGCTAGAGACAAGGATTTTGCAAAATGGATGTTTAAGCCGGAGCCTACTTATCTGGGAGATGCCATTCCCATCAGCGGCAGCGGTATTGCCAGCCAGGATTGATGCTGCTTTAACAAAAAATTTACATATCCTTTACACAAGCAGGCTTTAAAAAATACGCATATTGTATATAATCAAAGAAATGAAAACGTACAGAAGGAGAATAAAAAATGACCTATGGAGTAGTTGATGTAGGCTCAAATACAATCAGACTTTGTATCTATGATGTGGTAGACGGACAGGTGAGAGCCCTGTTTAATAATAAGACTACAGCAGGTCTGATCGGTTATGTGAGCAATGGTGAAATGAGCCGAAAGGGGATCAAAAAAGCCTGCGATGTACTAAACTCGTACAAAGAAATGGCAGCCCATACTCAGATAAAAGAGCTCTTTGTTTTCGCCACAGCTTCCCTGCGCAACATTTCCAACACAGATGAAGCCCTGCAGACAATTTATGAAGAGACTGGATTAAAGGTTGATGTGCTGACCGGATATGAGGAGGCTACTCTTGACTTTAGAGGAGCAGCAAATTCAATGCAGCTCAATGAGGGCATTATGGTAGATATTGGAGGAGGCAGCACAGAGATTTTAGTATATGATCACGGCAACATCCAGGATGCGGCCAGCATGCGCTTTGGCTCTTTATCCTTATATCGCAGCTATGTATCAAAGCTCTTTCCTAAAAAGAGTGAAGAGCGGGCAATGGAAGAAAAGGTCCTTTCTGAATTAAAGAAAATTAAATTTCTCAGAGATCGGCAGTTTCAGACATTGGTTGGAATTGGCGGTACCATTCGGGCAGTAAAAAATATGAACAACGATATGTTTGGCCTGCCTCGCCAAAACGACAGAGTTCCGGCAAAAAAGATCCCACTGCTGTTAAGTGAATTTCAAGACGAAGAAAAGGATACGCTGAAAAAAGTCCTGGACGTGGCGCCGGACCGGATTCATACTCTGATTCCCGGCATGCTGATCTTGAACACTATTTGCCGCAATTTTTGCTGTGAAGAAATTCTGGTCAGCAATTACGGCGTGAGAGAAGGATATTTATACAAGAAAGTGGTTTTAGAAGAATGAAAGAAACAATCTACACTCAGAACCGGGAGCTTTCCTGGTTGCGTTTTAACGAGCGGGTCCTGGAAGAAGCTGTAGAAGAAGGCGTGCCTGCTTTTGAACGGTTAAAGTTTATTTCTATTTTTACCAGCAACCTGGACGAATTTTTTATGATTCGGGTTGGGAGTTTGTATGACCAAACCTTTTTGCCCAAACCGCAGATTGATAACAAGACGGGAATGACAGCAGAGGAACAGCTTTGTGAAGTTTTTAAAGCAGTGGCCCCTCTTTACAAAAAAAGGGACAAAATTTACAAAGAAGTTTCTCAGCGCCTGTCTGACAAGGGAATAACGCGCCTCAGTGTGGAGATGTTCAATCCAAAAGAAAAGGATTTTGCCGAGACCTATTTTCGAGATTATGTGCAGCCAATCCTTTCCCCTCAGATCATCAATGCCCACCACCCCTTTCCCCATTTAATGAACAAAGCCCTTTATATCGTTCTATCTTTAAAAATTAACGAAAAATCCGCTTTTGGAATTGTGCCGGTGCCGGCAAGCTTGGAGCGGTTAGTTTGCCTGCCCGGGGGAAACTGCCGATATACGCTTGTAGAAGAAATCGTATGGGAGTACGCTGACCGACTCTTTGATAACTGCAAAGTTCATGCAAAAACCATCATTAGCGTTACGCGCAATGCGGATGTTAATGTAGAGCGTCTGGTCGATGAAGACGACGACTTTCGCCACCAGATGAAAAAGGTAC
>CAUEYG010000168.1 GCA_959021945.1 uncultured Eubacteriales bacterium
TTAGATAAAAACACAGCAAGAAACTTTTTAGGAGGACCTGGACTGGGGGCTAAGGTGTTGTATGAAAAAATGCCTGCCCACACAGATGTCTTTGGCGAGGACAGCATGATCGGCTTTGTTTCCGGACCCCTCAACCATACAAAGGCCCTCTTTGGCGGCCGTTATACAGTAGTTTCCAAATCCCCGGTCACAGGGGGCTGGAACGATGCTAATTCCGGCGGCTTCTTCGGAGAGAGGCTAAAGCGATCCGGCTACGACGCTATTTTCGTGCGGGGGATTTCGAAAAAGCCGGTTTATTTATTCATCGATAATGGCGATGTGCAGATTTTAGACGCTTCTGATACCTGGGGGCTGACTGTGCGAGCTGCAGAAGAAAAATTTAAAGAAAAACACGGAAAAAAGCTGGGCGTTGCCCTTATCGGACCTGCGGGAGAACATTTGTCTCACATGGCAGCCATTATGAATGACAGCCATCGTGCAGCGGCAAGAGGCGGCTCCGGAGCAGTCATGGGTTCGAAAAGCTTAAAGGCTGTTGTTGTAAGGGGCGATACCCCAACTCCTGTTGCCCATAAATTGACTTTGTGCTGCACCAACCTGAAAATCAGATTAGCCGAAGTCATAAAAATGATTACAGATAAATTTCAGCGTGATTTCTTTTTTTACGGTACTGGCGGAACTTATGTGGATTCTGTTAAAAACTGCGATACAGGTTTTCGAAACTGGACGGCAACAAACCTGGTGTATACAGCGGAAGATGCCAAGGCTTTAAGTTCCCAGTCTTTGAAAAAGTACAAGAAAAAGACCTTCCGCTGCTCCCACTGCGACGTAGGCTGCAGCGTTCATCTGAAAATCAAAACAGAAAGGTGGGGTGTGCTGAATACCACAAGGCCGGAATATGAAACCATGGGCGCTTTCGGCTCACTGCTGCTTAACAAAGATGTGGAGTCTGTCTGCATGTGTAATGATTTGTGCAATGAATACGGCTTTGACACCATATCAGCCGGCTCAACCATTGCCTGGGCCACGGAATGTTATGTGAAAGGCGTGCTGACAAAGGATGAGATGGATGGCATTGAACTGAAATGGGGACATGAAGCTAATTCAGACTGTGGGCAGCAGATTGTAAAGCTTTTAAAGCGCATGGGCGAAAATCAGGGGATTGGCGCCATTTTAGCCAAGGGCTCTCAAAAGGCGGCAGAAATATTAGGAAAGGGCGAAGAATTTCTGGTAGTAGCTGGTGGAATTGAACAGCCACAGCACGATACCCGTTACTTGTATGGCCTGGGGCGAACCTACCTTGCTGACCCTACCCCTGGCCGCCATGTAAAGGCCGGTATTGAGCACACCACACTGGAAGAGGATTTTGACCCCAAAACGTCCTTGCTCAATACAGGAGAGGAAGACTTGGCTGCAGTTATTCAAACAGAGCTCATGAATGCATCCGGAGCCTGCGCTTTTGGTTACCTCAATGCAGGGCTTTCCGAAGAGATATTGGAAAACCTCAATGCAGTGACTGGCTTTGATTATACGGACGAGGAATTTTCTGTTCTGGGCAAAAGGCTCTTTACCATGCGCCAGGCCTTTAATTTAAGGGAAGGCATTAAAAGAAGCAGTTTTAAAATGTCCAAGCGAATGCGTACCCCATCCTTTGATGCTGCCTTGGAAAGCGACCGAAATTTAGATTTTGGACTTATGGTCGATAGCTTATACCAGGCTCTTGATTGGGATCACGAAGGGATTCCATCAAAAGAAAGCCTGGAACAATTAGGCGGTCTCGAATCTGTCATTTCAAATCTTTATGGCAATGAGACTGCGGAAGGAGGAGAAAAAATAAAATGATAACCGTTCAAATACAATCAAAGCTGTCCACTACGTCTTTTTTGAAAAGGCGCGTCAAGCTGGAAGTCCCCCAAGGCTCTACCATAGCAGATGTCTTAACCTTGTATGCATCTGATCCTAAATTGAGACAGACTCTAAAGGGTGTTCCCCATGTACGGGTTCTGCTCAATGGCGCTGAGGCAAGCAAGGGAAGTCGCGTGCAGGATGGAGATAAGATCACCCTTTACAGAAGAGTCCTGCGTATGGGCTAAACTCCCCTTGCGGGCCCCTCTAATAAATGGTATTCTATTATTAGTCATTATACGACAGGAGGAAAAATTATGGAAACGAAAACAGCATTGATCGGAATTGTAGTGGAAAATCTTGATTCTGTGGATAAGTTAAATGCCACCTTACACGAGTACAAGCCATTTATTCTCGGCAGAATGGGGCTGCCTCATCCAAGCAAAGACATTTCCATTATTAGCAT
Organism: uncultured Eubacteriales bacterium; assembly: GCA_959021945.1. Classification (GTDB taxonomy): domain Bacteria; phylum Bacillota; class Clostridia; order Peptostreptococcales; family Anaerovoracaceae; genus Hominibacterium. The sequence continues at coordinate 2,309 of CAUEYG010000168.1, forward strand.
TGCCATGGAAGCGCCGTCTGATACCATCAGCGCCTTGTCCGGCAAGCTGGGAGCACTGCCGGGTATCAGTACGAAAACAGTAAACGCAAAAGTATAAGTAGTATCAAAGAAAATACAAAAAAAACTGATTTGAAAGAGCATCTTCAAATCAGTTTTTTTACTAAAAGCCTGGACGGCCAGTCTTTTTGCTTCTTACCGCCTTCTTCTGGCGCCGCCTTCTGCTACGTTCATCCTGGTAATGGCTTTGGCAATGGCAATCTGCGCCCGTGCGATCTCATTTGGATCATGCTTGGTCTCATGGGTCAGCCAGTCTTCTGCCTTTGCCTTTTCATTCAGCACGCGCTCCATGTCAATGTCTGCTGACCATTCGGCAGCATCGGTATAGATGATAATACTGTCCTTTACGTCAATAAACCCGCCTGCAATAGCAGCAACGCGCCAATCTTCATCTTTCTGGCTTTTTCCCTCTTCCTGAATCCACAGCTCACCGATATCCAGCAGCTTGCAGGCCCAGGAATGACCTGCCATAAAACCTTCATCACCTTCTAAGGTCCTGACAATGACCAGCTCTACCTTGCCTCTGAAAAAAACCTTTGATGGAGTAATGACTTCAAGTTTTACCGTTTTACTCATGGCTCTTCTCAAACCTTTCTACGACTTCTTCGATGCCTCCGGCAAACAGGAACATGGATTCAGGGATTTCATCGTGCTTTCCATCTAAAATCTCTTTAAAGCCTCTTACAGTCTCTTTTAACGGCAGATATTTACCCGGCGAACCGGTAAACTGCTCTGCCACACTGAAAGGCTGAGAAAGGAATCTCTGGATTTTTCTGGCTCTGTTTACTACCAGCTTGTCTGAGTCTGAAAGTTCATCCATTCCCAGGATCGCGATGATATCCTGCAGGTCCTTATATCGCTGTAAAACTTCCTGAACACCTCTGGCCGTATTGTAGTGTTCTTCCCCTAAAATCAGAGGGTCCATAATACGGGATGTGGATTCCAGAGGGTCTACTGCCGGATAAATGCCTAGCTCTGTAATGGAACGGGACAGAACGGTAGTAGCATCCAAATGGGCGAAAGTAGTAGCAGGCGCCGGGTCTGTCAAGTCGTCGGCCGGAACGTAAATGGCCTGTACTGATGTGATGGAACCTGTTTTGGTAGAAGTAATTCTTTCCTGCAATGCACCCATTTCCGTTGCCAGGGTAGGCTGATATCCTACTGCAGAGGGTACACGTCCCAGCAATGCGGACACCTCGGAGCCTGCCTGTGTAAATCGGAAAATATTGTCAATAAACAGGAGCACGTCCTGCCCTTCCTGGTCTCTAAAATATTCAGCCATGGTAAGGCCTGTCAAAGCCACACGCATTCTTGCGCCCGGCGGTTCATTCATCTGTCCGAAGACCATGGCGGTATTGTTAATTACACCGGACTCAATCATTTCATAGTAGAGGTCATTTCCTTCTCTGGTACGCTCTCCTACTCCGGCAAATACAGAAATACCTCCGTGTTCCCTTGCAATATTACTGATCAGTTCCTGAATCAGTACTGTTTTTCCTACACCTGCGCCGCCGAACAGTCCAACCTTTCCGCCTCTGGTATAAGGCGCGATCAGGTCGATAACTTTAATTCCTGTTTCAAAAATCTGAGCAGTCGTATCCTGCTCGTCAAATTCAGGCGCTTCTCTATGGATGGAAGCTCTGAGATCGGTACCTACCGCACCTTTTTCATCTATGGTTTCACCGATTACATTAAACATCCTCCCCAAGACTTCTTTTCCTACAGGAACTTTAATCGGCTCGCCTGTATCAATGGCTTCCATGCCTCTTGTAAGGCCGTCTGTAGATGACAGCGCTACACAGCGAACAACGTCATCGCCAATATGCTGCGCTACCTCTGTTACGATTGTCCGGCCCTGAAAATCAATATTAATGGCATTGAGCAGTTCCGGTATTTCTTCCGGCGCAAATTTTATATCTATAACAGGCCCAATGATCTGATGTATGATTCCTTTGCCCATATCTACCTCCTACTATTTCTGCGCTTCTGAACCAGCTACAATTTCGATGATTTCATCCGTAATTGCCGACTGGCGCGCTCTATTGTAATACAAGGACAGGTTGTCCAGCATCTCCCTGGCGTTGTCAGTGGCGTTTTCCATAGCCATACGCCTTGCAGCGTGTTCACAAGTAGCGGATTCAACTACTGCTGCGTAGATCATCATCTCTACATATTTTGGCACCAAATAGTTGAATACTTCCTCTACGGATGGCTCATATTCCACCTGTTTTTCCAGTTTCATGATTTCCGGGTCCCTTTCAATGTCAAAGGGAAGGAGTGTAACATTTTTCACTTCCTGCTCCAGGCTGCTGATAAAGGATGTATAAATCAGCACAACTTCATCGATCTCTCCTGAATTGTACATCTCAATGATCGGTTTACTCATTTGCTGTGTTTCCAAAAAGGAAATACTTTCCGGAGGAGCCAAATACTCACTGTAAATATCGTATCCCCGCTTTTCAAAGTACTCTTTTCCCTTGGTGCCAATGGCAACAATCACCGGTTTTTCCCAGTCAGCCAGAATCTCCTGTTCCGCTTCTTTAATGACATTGGTATTAAACCCGCCGCACAACCCCTTACAGCTGGTCACAATAATATAACAAGTCGTTTTAATCTCCCGGTTGCCCAAAAGATAATGACTCGGCACTTCACTGCTATTGTTAAAAATTTCCGCAATGGAATGGGTTATATAATGAAAGTTTTCATTTGTCTTTTCAAAGGTGGCCTTGGCTTTTCTCAGCTTACCGGCTGACACCAGTTTCATGGCGTTTGTAATATG
>CAUEYG010000169.1 GCA_959021945.1 uncultured Eubacteriales bacterium
TACTGCTGCAACCTCTTCCGGCGTACCTTCTGCTACAATCTTTCCTCCCCGGAATCCACCGTCAGGTCCTAAATCAATAATATGGTCCGCCCTTTTAATAACATCCAGATTGTGTTCAATGACGACTACTGTATTTCCTGCGTCAACTAAGGTGTCCAGCACCTGCAGCAGCTTGTCTACATCAGCAAAATGAAGACCCGTAGTAGGCTCATCGAGAATATACAAGGTTTTTCCAGTACTCCGTTTGGATAACTCAGAAGCCAGTTTGATTCGCTGCGCTTCTCCGCCGGAAAGCTGAGTGGAAGGCTGCCCCAGTTTAATATAGCCAAGGCCCACCTGCTCCAAAGTTTCCAGCTGTCTTGCAATGACAGGAATATTTTTGAAAAATTCCAGGGCCTCTGTTACATTCATATCCAACACATCAAAAATACTCTTTCCCTTATATTTTACCTCCAAAGTTTCGCGATTGTACCGCTTGCCCTTGCATACTTCACAAGGAACATAAACATCAGGCAAAAAGTGCATTTCAATCTTGATAATTCCATCTCCGCTGCAGGCTTCACATCTGCCCCCTTTTACATTAAAGCTGAACCTTCCCTTTTCATAACCCCGTAACTTTGCTTCAGGGGTCTGGGCAAATAAATCACGTATAGCGGTAAAAACCCCTGTATAGGTAGCAGGGTTTGATCTTGGAGTCCGTCCAATGGGAGACTGGTTAATATCAATCACCTTATCAATATGTTCCAGTCCCAAAATCTTTTTATGAGCGCCTGCCTTTGCCTTAAGGCCATTGGTTTCTCCTGCAGCGCCTTTATACAAAATTTCATTGACCAAGCTGCTCTTTCCTGAACCGGATACGCCTGTTACACAGACCAGCTTTCCCAGGGGAAAGGTCACATCTATTTTTTTTAAGTTGTTTTCCGCAGCGCCTTTGACTTGAATTTCAAGGCCATTTCCATCTCTGCGCTTTTTGGGAACTTGAATCTTTTTAGTGCCGCTCAAATATTGGCCTGTCAGAGAACGGCTGCTCCTTTTAATGGCTTCCACATCTCCCTGGGCCACCAGTTCACCGCCGTGAATACCGGCTCCCGGTCCAATATCAATAATCTGATCCGCCGCATACATGGTATCTTCATCGTGTTCTACTACAATCAGCGTATTGCCGATATCTGTCAAATGACGAAGGGTGGTCAGCAGTTTCTCGTTATCCTTTTGGTGAAGGCCGATACTGGGCTCGTCCAAAATATACAAAACTCCTACCAGGCTGGATCCGATCTGGGTGGCCAGGCGAATACGCTGGGATTCTCCCCCTGACAGAGTACCCGATGAACGGGAGAGAGTCAGGTAATCAAGTCCTACGTCAATTAAAAATTGAAGACGCGCCTTAATTTCTTTTAAAATCTGATTAGCGATTAACAGCTCTTTTTCTGAAAGCTGCAGATCTTCAACAAACGACAGGGCATCTCTTACAGAAAGGTCACAAAGCTGAGCAATGTTCTTATCGCCTACGGTAACAGCCAAAATCTCCGGTCTCAGACGCTTGCCTCCACAGGTGCTGCAAGGGTTGACCGTCATATATTTGCGCATCTTATCCTTGATAAAATCCGAATTGGTCTCTCTGTACCGCCGTTCCAAATTGTTGATAATTCCTTCAAAAGGATGATCCCGGTATGATTCCGATCCATTATTCCTACTCTTGTAATAATACTTTAGATGCCGCTTTCCCGTCCCGTACAGCAGCTCTTGCCTAAATTTCTTTGGAAGATCTTTATAGGGCGTATTAATATCCACCTTGTGATACTCTGCCAGAGCATCGATCATTTGCCTGTAAAAGCCGGAAAACTCCATGGATGCAAAGATAGCTGACAAGCATCCCTCAGGAATGCTCTTGTCCTGGTCTGTAATAATCAGATCAGGATCAATCCTTTCATTAAAGCCAAGCCCATTGCAGTCAGGACATGCACCAAAGGGATTGTTAAAGGAAAACATCCGAGGTTCTAATTCTGCAATACTCACACCGTGCTCCGGACAGGCCAGGCTGGTGCTGAAAATTTTATCATATTCCTTGTCTCCCTGCTGAATGTGGGCCACGACCAAACCGTCTCCGTGAGAAATAGCCAGCTCACAGGCCTCTGCAAGACGGGCTTCTGCACCTTCCTTAATTACAATCCGATCAACTACGATCTCAATTGTATGTTTTTGCTGCTTTTCCAGCTTTATTTCTTCCTCATTGATCTGAACCATCTCTCCATCAATCCTGGCCCTGGTAAATCCCTCTTTGCGAATCCGTTCAATGATCTTTTCATGCTCCCCTTTTCTCTGACGAACTACTGGAGCCAGCATGGTGATTCTGGTCTGCTGTCCCATCTCCATCAGACTGTCCACAATCTGGTCCACGGATTGACTGGAAATTTCTTTTCCGCACACCGGGCAATGAGGCACTCCAATTCTGGCATACATCAATCTGAGGTAGTCATAAATCTCCGTCACAGTACCTACGGTAGATCTGGGATTTTTGCTGGTTGTTTTCTGGTCAATGGAAATAGCCGGAGAAAGCCCTTCAATATAATCCACATTTGGCTTTTCCATCTGTCCCAAAAACTGTCTGGCATAGGCGGACAGACTTTCCACATAACGTCTCTGTCCTTCTGCATAAATGGTATCAAAGGCTAAGGAAGATTTTCCAGAGCCGGAAAGGCCTGTCAAAACAACCATTTTATCTCTTGGTATGGTTACATCTATGTTTTTTAAGTTGTTTTCATTTGCTCCTTTAATAAAAATATCTTTTGCCATCTCTCCCCCTTGTTATAACTTTACTTTATATTCAAAGATCTGGTCACGCAGCGTAGCAGCCCGCTCGAACTGCAGATCCGCCGCCGCCTGCTTCATTTCCTTTTCCAATTTCTTTATATAATCTTTTAGCTCCTTTTTGGTCAGCTCCAGCGGGCTCTTTCCTTGGTACTGAGCCTGATCTTCCGCCGCCTTTGTAGCTTCAATTACAGCTCTCACTGATTTTTTAATAGTCTTCGGTGTAATACCATGTTCTTTGTTATAAGCATCTTGTATGCCTCTCCTGCGCTCTGTTTCTCCAATAGAAACCTTCATGGCAGGACTGATGCTGTCAGCATACATAATGACACGTCCCTCTGCATGGCGGGCAGCCCGTCCAATGGTCTGGATCAACGATGTTTCTGTTCTCAGGAAACCTTCCTTGTCCGCATCTAAAATAGCCACCAGAGACACCTCCGGAATATCCAGCCCTTCTCGCAACAAGTTGATTCCTACGAGGACATCAAAGACATTCATTCGAAGATCACGGAGAATTTCCATTCGCTCTAAGGTATCCACCTCGGAATGCAGGTATCGAACCCGGATTCCTGCATTTTTCAAATAATCGGTCAGGCTCTCAGCCATTTTTTTCGTCAGCGTTGTTACCAGAACTTTTTCACCCTTTTCCGTGGTTTTATTAATTTCTCCAATAAGGTGATCGATTTGGCCCTCGCTCCTTTGAATCTGAATCTTCGGGTCCAAAAGTCCTGTTGGACGAATGATCTGTTCTGCAGTAATTCCGCCGCTTTTCTCTTTTTCATAAGGACCGGGCGTGGCACTGACATAAACGCACTGTTTAGCCAGCTGCTGAAATTCTTCAAACCGGAGAGGTCTGTTGTCCAAAGCTGAGGGCAGACGGAATCCATATTCCACCAGAGAGCTTTTTCTGGAACGGTCTCCTGCATACATGGCTCTCAGCTGAGGCAGCATGACGTGAGACTCATCAATCATAATGAGAAAATCATCGGGGAAATAGTCGATTAAAGTATACGGCCTGTTTCCCTCAGGCAGCCCGTTTAAATGGCGGGAATAATTTTCGATTCCCTTACAGCTGCCGATTTCCCGCAGCATTTCAATATCATATCTGGTTCTCTGCTCGATTCGCTGCGCCTCAATTAATTTACCTCTGTCCTTGAACCATTGCACTCGCTCTTCCAACTCTTTTGTAATCGTCAGAGCCGCCCGTTCAATGTTCTCTTTTGTTGTCACATAATGAGATGCAGGGTAAACCGCCACATGGTTTCGCAGACCTATAATCTCTCCTGTTACAGGGTTGATTTCTTTTATGGTTTCCACTTCGTCACCGAACAATTCTACCCTCACTGCATTTTCCGCCCCTGCCGGATAAATATCAATAATATCACCTCTCACCCGAAAAGTGCCTCTAGTAAATCCCATATCGTTTCGAGTATATTGAATATCCACCAGTCTTCTCAGTATATCCTGCCTGTCCCTTTCCATTCCAGGACGCAGAGACAGCACTTGATTTTCATAATCTACCGGGCTTCCCAAGCCATAAATACAGGAAACGCTAGCAACGATAATGACGTCTGTCCGTTCTGACAAAGCTGCTGTAGCTGAGTGGCGCAGCTTTTCAATTTCTTCGTTGATATCTGAATCCTTTTCAATATAGGTGTCCGTAGATGGCACATAGGCCTCCGGCTGGTAATAATCATAGTAGCTCACAAAATATTCCACCGCATTATTAGGAAAAAATTCCTTAAACTCGCCGTGAAGCTGAGCCGCCAGGGTCTTATTATGGGAAATAACCAGGGTTGGCTTTTGTACTTTCTGTATAATATTTGCCATAGTAAAAGTTTTCCCTGAACCAGTGACCCCCATGAGGGTCTGGTGCTCCCTGCCTTCCAATACTCCGCAGGCTAATTTATCAATTGCCTGGGGCTGATCTCCCATAGGCTTAAATTCCGATGCTATTTCAAAAGGTTTTTGTTCCCGCATTCTGTTAACCTCCGCCATAAGATACTGTGCTTCATTAGTTATTCTAGCACAAAAAATGAAAAAAGTACAGAACAAACGTTCCTTTTTGCACTTTTACTGTGTTCCGGGTCAGGATAATGTTCCTGAGTCCTTACCACTCCTTTTTCTGACTCAGCCACGAAATATTGTCTGTCTGCCAGTACTCCCGCTTTTCGGTTTTTCCCCTTGCTTTCTCTATCGTCTTTTTAGTTTAACATCTCATTCCATTTCTTTTGAAAGATCTCCAGAAATTCTGTGTCTCACTATCCTATCAGATCACATCATTTTCAATTTTAACACATAAAATATATACCTAATATTCATAATTTTA
>CAUEYG010000170.1 GCA_959021945.1 uncultured Eubacteriales bacterium
ACGGAAGCCCAAGAAAAAAGGGCTGTACCTATACTGCATTATGTGAAATTGAAAAAGTCCTGCATCAAGAAGATATTGAAACAGAAATCGTTTCTATTGGTCCGGGGCCGGTGCAGGGCTGCATTGCTTGCAGAAAATGTGCATCTACAGGAAAATGTACCTTTAACGAGGATATGGTTAACCAGCTGATTGAAAAAATGGCAGATGCAGATGGCCTGGTTGTGGGTTCCCCTGTTTATTATGCGTCTGCCAACGGAGCACTGACCTGTGTACTGGACCGTATGTTTTACGCCTCAGGGGGTAGATTTGCTCACAAACCGGCAGCCGCCATTGCCTCTGCAAGAAGGGCAGGAACCACAGTGACGGTAGATGAGCTGAACAAATATTTTACTATTTCTCAGATGCCGGTTGTTTCTTCCACCTATTGGAATATGGTTCACGGAAATAAGCCGGAAGATGTGATGCAGGATTTGGAAGGACTGCAGATTATGCGCAACCTGGGCAGAAATATGGCCTGGATGCTGCGATGCATTGAGGCAGGAAAAGAAAAGGGCTTCGTTCCTCCTGTAGCAGAAAAGACAGCCAGAACCAACTTTATCCGTTAGAGAGGAACTCCATGAGAAAGTTTGTTATGGGTATATTAGCCCATGTAGATGCAGACAGAGGGGAACCATTGGAAGGAGGCAGAGAAAATGGCGGATATATCGGCAGATTTTGAACAGAATAGTCTTATGAAAAATTTTTCTAAGACCGATGATATTGTAAAAGATATGAAAGAAATCATTGAAACGTCGAGAAATGCCGCATATAAGGCGGTAAATACCGTATTGCTGCAGAGAAACTGGCTGATCGGTTATCGGATTGCGGAGGAAGGCTTTCAGGGGGCTGACCGAGCGGAATACGGGGCGAATATGATTGCCGGACTTTCAAAAACGCTTACCTCTGAATATGGAAAGGGATTTACAAAAACGAATCTGTATCATTTCTATTCGTTTTATAAGGAATACCCTGAGATTTTCCACTCACTGCGTGGAAAATCTTCGCCACTTCTTTCATGGACACATTACCGGATTTTATTACAGGTAAATGATAAGCAAGCGCGTGACTGGTATGAGAAAGAAGCTGTCAGTCAGGCATGGAGTGTGAGAACCTTGCAGAGAAACGTATCGTCCCAGTATTATTACCGTATGCTGAAAACACAGAAGAAAGATATGGTTAAAAGAGAAATGGAGGAGTTGACAGCAGAGTATCAGCAGGATAAGCTGGAGTTTATAAAAAATCCGGTGATTGCGGAGTTTCTGGGATTTTCTTCCGATACGGATTTTACGGAGAGTGACCTTGAAAAGAGTATTCTTTCTAATATACAAAAATTTTTAATGGAAATGGGAAAAGGATATGCTTTTGTGGCAAGACAGCAACATATTCATACGGAAAAACAAGATTACTATATCGACCTTGTATTTTATAACTATATTCTCAAATGTTTCGTTCTGATTGATTTAAAAACAGATAAAATCTCACATCAGGACGTGGGGCAGATGGATATGTATATCCGTATGTATGATGAATTGAAACGAAATGAGGGAGATAACCCTACGATTGGAATTGTTCTTTGTTCCGATACCGATGAAGATATTGCCCGATATTCAGTCATGAACGGAAATGAACAGCTTTTTGCATCGAAATATAAACTTTATCTTCCAACGGAAGAAGAATTGAGGGCAGAAATTGAAACACAAAAGATGATGTTCTATTTACAACAGAAAAATAAAAGTCTGAAATGAATCCCTTGGGAAGAAAAATCAACAACGGAACAGATTCTCGACTTATACCCCTTTCTGTGATATGATACTTTTTGTATTAGAAATCACAGAAAGGGGTATTTTCATGGAAAATACAGCCGAAAGAGAAGGGGAAAATACAGTAAAAAAGCTGTCAAAGCATATATGTGTGGGTATATTAGCCCATGTAGATGCAGGAAAAACAACATTGTCAGAAGCTATGCTCTATACAGCAGGAGCCATTCGGAAGCTGGGAAGAGTTGACCATCAGAATGCTTTTTTGGATACAGATGCCCAGGAAAAAGCCAGAGGCATTACGATTTTTTCCAAACAGGCGGAGCTAGATTTTGAGGATCTGGAAATCATGCTATTGGACACCCCAGGTCATGTGGACTTTTCTGCAGAAATGGAAAGAACGCTGCAGGTGCTGGATTACGCCATCTTGGTCATCAGCGGAAAAGAGGGCGTCCAAGGTCATACGGGAACCTTATGGAAGCTGCTGCAAAAATACGAAATTCCTGTCTTTTTGTTTATTAATAAAATGGATTTGGAAGGGACAGACCGGCGGACTGTTATGGAGGAATTAAAGCAAGGTCTGAGTGAGGGCTGTGTAGATTTTTCCCATGGTTTAGAACTGGAAGAACAGGCGGCCATGTGTGACGAGCAGCTCTTGGAAGAATTTGTTGATACAGGCAAAGTTGAAGCTCTGTCTATACAAAGAGCTGTTTCAGAGCGATCTCTATTTCCCTGTTATTTTGGCTCTGCATTAAAGCTGGAAGGTGTAAGAGAATTTCTGGAAGGCATGAGAACCTATACCAAGCAGCGATTATATCCGGAAGCCTTTGGCGCCAGAGTTTATAAAATTACACGGGACGAACAAGGAAATCGGCTGACCCATATGAAGATTACCGGAGGCTGCCTGAAAGTCAAAGGGCTGCTGGGAAGCGGAGAAAAGCAAGAAAAGGTAAACCAGCTCCGTATTTATTCAGGAGCGAAATTTCGAACTGCAGACCAGGCGGAGGCAGGAAGTATATGCGCAGCTGCAGGGCTTTCCCATACCTATGCAGGACAGGGATTGGGCGCAGAAAAGGATATGGGAGACATGCTGCTTGAACCTGTACTGGCATATCAAGTGATGTTGCCGCCAGAGTGTGATGTGCATAAAACTTATTTGAAAATGAAGGAGTTGGAGGAAGAAGACCCTCAGCTTCACATTGCATGGAATGAACAATTGAAAGAGATACAAATCCGTATCATGGGGCAAGTACAGTTGGAAGTCCTGAAAACGCTCATACAAAGCCGGTTTGGGATAGAAGTGGATTTTGGACCCGGGCAGATTTCCTATAAAGAGACCATTGCTGAGCCGGTAACAGGCGCTGGGCATTTTGAACCTCTTCGCCATTATGCAGAGGTTCATCTGCTGTTGGAGCCGGGAAAGCGGGGAAGCGGCCTTGTTTTTGACAGCATATGCAGTGAAGATCTGCTGGACCGCAACTGGCAGAGATTGATTTTGACTCATTTAGCAGAAAAAGAGCATCTGGGAGTTTTGACAGGGTCGCCTGTTTCCGATCTTAAAATCACACTTCTTACAGGCCGGGCTCATCTGAAGCATACAGAAGGCGGTGATTTCAGGCAGGCGACTTATCGGGCTGTACGCCAGGGCTTGAGGAAAGCCCGCAGTATTCTTTTGGAGCCCTGGTACGAATTTCATCTGGAAGTGCCCACAGAAGCAGTGGGGCGGGCTATGTCTGACATTCAGAAAATGGGAGGAACTTTTGATACGCCAGTAGTCCAGGGGCAGGTATCTGTATTGGAGGGAAAGGCGCCTGTTTCTGAAATGAAAGAATACGCCATTGAGGTTACTTCCTATACAAAGGGACACGGCAGGCTGAGCTGTACAGTAAGCGGTTATGAGCCCTGCCACAATCAGGAGGAAGCAATGGATGCTCTGGCTTATGACCCGGACAGCGATGTGGAGAACACAGCAGATTCTGTTTTCTGTGACCACGGAGCTGGATTTACAGTAAAGTGGGATCAAGTGGACCAATATCTCCACATGGACAGCGGATGGCAGCCTCAAGGCTGGGAGGAAAAACAAAGGGTTCAGATACATGGAGGAAATGTAAGGAGCGCAAGAGGTTTTGCAGAGGATAAGGAATTGGAGCAGATCTTTGAAAAAACTTATGGTGCTCCCAAAGATAAGAAGGTGATTCCCAAAAAAACCGTTATAGCAGCTCCGGAGCACAAAAATGCAGGCTTGGGAAAAGTGCTGCCGGAATATTTGCTGGTTGATGGATACAACATCATCTTTGCCTGGGACGAGCTAAAGGCTTTGGCAAAGGTAAATTTAGACGCAGCCAGAGAAGCGCTTTTGGAAGTGTTGTCCAACTATCAAGGCTACCGAAAGTGCAAAATGATTGTGGTCTTTGATGCGTATAAAGTAAAGGGTGGGGAGCAGCGCCAGGAAAAATACGATGATCTTGATGTGGTTTATACAAAAGAAGCGGAAACAGCTGATATGTACATTGAAAGGACCACATATGAGATAGGAAAAAAGTATTTTGTGAAAGTAGCTACCTCTGATCGTTTGGAACAAATGATCATTTTAGGAAACGGCGCTTTTCAAATGTCAGCCAAAGAACTGAAGGCGGAGATTCAACAGACAGATGCAGAAATTTCAGCATTTTTGGCAGAATATAACCGCAAGAGCAATTTAGAAAACCGGAATTCTATTCAGCTTCCGAAAAAAGATAACAGGGGAAAGAAATAGCAGGGGTACCTCTCTCTTTTGTGCATACTATCTCTTTTTGTCGGTATCCATCTTATGGGAGGTTTCTGCTTTTACTGTGTTGTACAAAAACATCCACACCGCCACACCGGAAATCATGCAATAGCCTATGACGCTCCAAAGGTCTGGAATTTGGTTGAAAAAAAGAAATCCCAATGCTGCGGCAAAGACAATTTGCGTATAGTCAAAGACAGAGACCTCTCTGGCAGGAGCATGGGTATAGGCGGCGGTAATGGTAAACTGCCCTCCTGCGGCAGCAAGGCCAGCTAACAGCAGTGTTGCAATTTGAGCTGCTGACATTGGATGAAAGTCAAAGATAAGAAAAGGAAGCGTGACAATACAGGAAAAAGCGGAAAAGAAAAGTACAATAAAAGGGCCCCGCTCTCCTTTTTGTCCTAAAACCCGAACCAACGCATATGCGATTCCTGCACATAGGCCGCCGGCAACTCCAATTAGGGATGGGATCAGTGCTCCGGAAACTGTAAAACCCGGCTTTACTACAAAGAGAGCGCCGCAGAAGGCGATTGCCACTGCACAGGC
>CAUEYG010000171.1 GCA_959021945.1 uncultured Eubacteriales bacterium
GTATCATCAGCGGCCCACAGATAGCATGGGCTAAAGGAACGACAATTGGTTTAACAGCAATGCCCAGCGCAGCCATAACTGCCATTATTACAAGATCATAAACCGTAAAACGCTTTAAAAATTTGTTCATTTGCTCCATATCCTCTATTCTGCCGCTCACTTACCCAGCCTTATTTCCTCAACATTCTTTACCCATTTGGATATCTGGTTTTCCACAATCAGCTTTAATGGACCGGCGTCATTATTGCCTTTGTAGCCCTTATCCGCTTTTTCCCCTACCAAAGGTATGCCGTCTATGCTGTAGGCCAAAATAGGGAAACGGTGCTGGCCTTTCTGATAGTTACTGTCAATGCCCTTATAAATATCCTCTACGGAAAGAGTTGTGGTGTACCCATCCTTTCCAACAATAGTAACCTTTGTAGGCTTTTTCAGATTTTCCTTTAAATTGTCTTGTATTAAGGCTTTCAGGCTGACGCCCTGGTAGCCGTTAATGCCTGCCGACGCTCCAAAAGAATCTTTCACAGTATATTTCTCGCTTAAGGATTCTAATTCTTTCAAAGTATACGTCCTGTCCTGCTTGGCTTCCGGCCCTGTAATCTTCAAGGTATGGTCCAAGTATGCCTTGTACGGTTCTTTTCTATGGGTCCACTGGCCGTTTTTAGCCTTAACTGTAATTTTCACAACACAATCCAAGGCTTTGCTTCCCGTCAAGTGCACCGGTCCTTGCTGAGCGTCCAGCGCTTTGCCATCTTTTCTCGTGGCCAGCAGCACTTGGTCTTTTTTCTTTTTCAACTGAGCCAAAGAATAGGTGACTGTTTTCTTTTCACTTGCAATCGTCACCTGATCGGCGTCTACGGCAAGGCCGCTTTTCTCAAGAAGGCCCATGAGACTTACGCCGCTGTATCCATCCTTGTCTTTTACTTGCAGATCGATATCCTTTTCCATCTGGGAAATGGTATACCCCACCGCTTTTTTAACCCCGTTTCCCTCAATGGAAATTCTCCGATTACGGTAAGGGTTGCTGACCTTCCTTTCACTTCCGTCTGTTACTACTTCTACTGCAGTACAAACCGAAGCTGTAGATTCCTCTTTCACACCTTTTTTTGCAGGAAGCATGGCAAAGACCTGTCCGTCAGAAGCCTTGCCATCCTTGCTGTATCCCAGCGCCGGCTTTACACACGTAATCGTCAGGCCATCCCTTTTCGTGGTGTAGTCTTCAAAGTCACCGCCCATATTTCGTATATAATCCAAGTCAACGGTCTCACTGCCGCCATCCTCATACCGGAAGGTTGCCGTTCCCTCCTGAGAGGAAATACCAACCTGCTTTGTTAAAAAGCTCCACAGATTAACGCCTTCATAAAACCCTTCTTTTCCATAATAATTTCGTTCTGTTTGTTTTTTCTGCTTTTCTAAATCTGCAAATGTGTAATCTGTACTGGAAATCAATTTTTTTTCACGGCTGCTGTCATAGACAGAAACGGTTACAGCAGTCTTCTGGCTGCTAGTTTCGTCATGCCGTGTATAGTCCTCTTTTTCACCCACAATAATCGTGCTGAGCCACTTGCCGTTTTGCGGAGCGTTAAAATCATTAGCTGCCATTTGTCCAATAATCAAACGTACCGGACCGCCTACATTGTCGGCCTTTTCTTTATATCCCTCTTCTTCTGTAAAGGTTTTCCCTGCCTTTTCACTTCCAGTGGGCCCTACCAGAGGAATTCCATCAGACCCAAATGCCAGCAATATGGGAATCCCTGATTCCTTCGGTTCTATGCCTCCGATTCCATCATAAATCCCGTACCGGTCGCTCCGCAGATCTCCCAATGTCAGAACAGTCGTATACCCATCCTGGGCAACAGCGGTCACCTCTGTGTCATCAGAGAGGCTTTCGTCCATGCCCAAAGAAAGGAGCAATTGGTAGAGCTTGATCCCTGCCATTTTATGTGTTGTAAAAACAGAACCTCTTGTGAGAAAACTATAGTTCCCTTCATAACCCAGGTCTTGCTCCTCTATGGCCTTTTGTTCCAATTCTTTTACAGAAAGAACCGTCTCTTTGCCCAACCCGTCTCCTGTAAAGGTTACAGGCGCATATACGTAGTTTCCTTTTCCATAGTTGCTCTCCACCGAGCCCTTGTCAGCCTCTGTATAGCTGCTGTGCACAGCGCTTTCCATATCGGAACATGCACAGAGAGCCGCTGCTGTGAGAATAACTGCTATTGCTAAATAAAATCGCTTTAAATGATATAACCGTTTCATACATTTCTTTCCTTTCACAACTATGGTAAAATAATGAAAAACAGAAAAGAGATAATCCGTTATGCATTTGTTTTTAGAAGGTCCTGTACAAACAGGCAAATCAACCTTAATTCGCCAAGCCATCTCCCCCTATATTGACCATCTTGGAGGCTTCTCCAGCCAGAGGCTATGGCAGGACGGCAGGCCCTGCGGCTATCGTCTGCTGCCGGCGCATGAACTGCAGCTGGACGCCCCTTATGCTCCGGGGATGTCCGGTATCTTTATGTACCATCATAAAGATACGTCCTTCAAAAACCCTGATGTCTTTGCAACCCTGGGCGTCAAGCTTTTGGAGGAGTCGGCAGGAAAAAAGCTGATTCTTCTCGATGAACTGGGCGGCTCTGAGCTTTTACTCCCGGCCTTTCGTAGTAAGTTATACGAAATCCTTGAGGGCCCAATTCCTTGTCTGGGTGTTTTAAAGCTTCCTTCTAAAGCAAAATTTATGAGCCGGGCAGCAGGTTATCCGGGCCAAGTGGTGCAGTACAACCTGCAGCTGCGCCAAACACTTTCTGAAAGAAGCACCGGCCGGATTCTGGGCCTTAATTCTGAGAACAGGGAAGCCCTGCGCCAAGAATTATCTTTCTTCTTGGATAACATTTTTTTATGAGCAGAGAAACAAGGGCAGAGCTTTTTCTATTTTGCTCCCACCCTTGTTTTTAGAGAAAATCTCCTGTTATCCCAGCTCCATTATTTTGCTCTTGCTGCTTTTACATAAGAGGTGCTGCCGTAAATTTTCTTTCCGCCCACATTTTTGTAAGCGCGAACTTTATAATAGTAACGCTTTCCCTTTTTCAGGTTTTTATTTTTATAGCTTACCGTCTTTCCTTTTTTTACCGTCTTTATAGTCTTAAACCCTTTTGTTTTCTTGGTTGAACGATAAATCTTGTAACCGGACGCTCCTGCAATCTTGTTCCATTTTACAGTAATGGCCCTTTTTCCTGCCTTAAGCTTAACAGTTGCCTTTCCCGGCACTGGCTTTGCTGAACCTGCGAAAGACGCTTTCCCTGCCAGGGACTTGTTTTCTAAGGATGTTCCAACAGCCTGAACTTTATAGTAATAACGCTTTCCGGTCCTCAAATTTTTGTTTGTATATGAGGTCTTTGCAGTAGACGCTACTTTTTTATAACTTCCGTTTTTGGATGTAGCGCGATAGATCACATAGTTTTGGGCTGCAGCATCTTTTTTCCATGTAACTTGAATGGAATTATAGGATTTTGATTTTACTTTTATTCCTTTTACAGTTGTTGGTGTGCTCAATTTGTTGAACTGGGCTTCTGCTGCTGTTAATACAGAAAGGTTTGTCACCAGTTTCTTTGCGTCAGCATCCAGGTCCTCATAAGCGCTTCTTGCTTCTTTAATTGCAGCTTCACTGCTCAGGCTGACAGTACCGATTGCGCTGATCTTAGCCATCGCTGCATCTGCTGTTTCCTTGGCGCTTTGCTCTGCCTTCAATTCTTCCAGTTTCTTTTCTGCTGCTGTCAATACAGAAAGATTTGTCACTAGTTTCTTTGCATCAGCATTCAGAGCCTCATAAGCACTTCTTGCTTCTTTAATTGCAGCTTCACTGCTCAGGCTGACAGTGCCGATTGCGCTGATCTTCTCCATCACTGTCTGAGCGGCCTCTTCTTCCTCACTTGGGGCTGCCTGCCATGCAAAGATTGGGTATCCCGCGTTGATTCCAAACGTATCCTGAACGAAAACTTCCTGTCCCGCATTCAGCGCAGTGACAAATTCCGCAGATTTCATCTCGTCCTGACTTTTTTCCATCACTGCATCTGAAGAGCCACTATAAAGACCTGCACTTGCGGATCCTGACAGCCAGTAGCAGTTTTCATAAGAGCCGCCGCTGGCATGAGTGGCGATAGCAGCGGAGGTTCCTGTACAAGTAACCGTCCCTACGTTAAAGCAGTTTATCAGTTTAACTTCATTGGAACCTGCTATGCCTCCATTATCGTATTTGGAAGTGTTCTGCACATTACCTGCATTGTAGCAATTTTTAATGGTGCCGCCGTTCCAGGCAGCCCCGCATATACCGCCGACCCCTTTTTTCTGTGTGTTAGTAATATCTGCAAAATTAGCGCAGTTTTCAATGGTACCTCCATTTGTTGTCTTTCCAATCTTGCCGACAATTCCTCCTACAGATCGTCCGCCTTTTATGTACCCTGTTACAGCCAGATTTTTTACACTGGCATTCTCTGAACGCAACTCTTCCAAATCAGCATCATGGCATCCCAGCCTTCCTACAAGGCCAATGGACTGGGAGTCCATTCCGGTATCCATTTCACAATAGATATTGGAAATCGTATGGCCCTGTCCATCCAATGTGCCATTAAAAGATGCATTTAGCGGAGGAATCTTATCTGTTCCTTCCACAGTAATCCATTGTCCGCCGATTGGCGCAAAACAAGGGCCGGACCAGGTGTCCCCGCTCTTTACTCCGCCCATATCCAAATCAGCATCCAAGTAAATAGTCTTTCCTTTAAAGTCCTCAATTCCTCTGACTTCTTTTCCTTGATCATTGACTGCCTCAGGTGCAGTCACATATTGGATCTTTTCCGGATCAGGATTTTCTGCATCATTGAGCACCACGCCGTTTACAATAGCAGCTACACCTGCCAGCTGGGCAGGAGTCTCAATATGAAACTCTGTGTCTGTCGTATTGTACCAGGAAACGTCTATGCTCCCATCCCATTTTTCTGTTGTAGCTGCACTGGCTGTGACAGTTCCCATTCCTGCCAGGATTGATACTGCCATGACCAGGGCAACTACCATTGCCGTGACTCGTTGTTTTGTATTCACC
>CAUEYG010000172.1 GCA_959021945.1 uncultured Eubacteriales bacterium
TTGTTCATTTTCTTTCAATTTAGATAATTAATTTGTTCATTGCTATACTTTTCACAATTGTCAGAGCTATATGTGAATAATAGTTCCTGCATGCTCATAGGAATAGCCCCCTAAGTCATCGAGACGGCTGTGAAATTCTTTGGAGCTAAGGATTTCAATAAACGCTTGAATATGGGGAAGCTGTAAGTATTCTTGGGGAATAGCAAAGTCATATTCCTCTGGTCCCACAGGAAGAAAGTCCAGGTTCATTGCTTTAGCAGCGGACAGAATTCCCATCCCTGCGTCAGCACCATCGCTTCCAACAGCAGCAGCCACAGCCATATGGGTTGCCGCTTCTCTGTCATAGCCGTTAATCTGCTTCGGGTCAATGCCCAGCTGCTTTAATTGATAATCAAAGAGAACTCGAGTGCCTGCACCGCGCTGTCGGTTTACATAACGGCATCCCGGCAAATCTTGTATTCCCGTTATTCCCAAAGGGTTTCCTTTTTTCACCATAATCCCCTGGGTTCTACCCACGCCTTTAATCAAAGCCATCTTTTGCTGGCCAAACATTTTCTTCAGATAAGAACAGTTATATTCGCCTGTTTCTTCATCCAGAAGATGAATAGGGGCCAGATGGGCTTCTCTCCGCTTTAAGGCCATGAGCCCACCCATGCTTCCTACATGAGTGCTGGAAACAAACATTCCCTTGTGACGGTCCGGCATCATATCAGCCGCTACATCTAAGATCAGGTCGTGGCTACCTATAATAACAACTGTATTTTCAACTTCCGACTTCTCCCTGTATAGCTCTACCTGCACAGGTTCACCTGCTTCTACACCCTCGCTGTTCTGTTCGATTACACAAAATCCATCGGCCCGAACCAGCGACATAGCAGCCCCTGCCCCCCGTGCAAGGGGCGCTGCCACCATTTTATCTCCAACTTTTCCCACTTTGACACGGACATATTCCTTATGCTTTAAGCTGGAAACAAGGCGCTTGGAAATAGAGGCGGTTACCATTTCATGGCGTTTTGGAGCCGTTTGCCCCATTAGAGAAAGCACTGGCTCTACAAAATTTTCAAATCCAATATAGGCGGAAACCGGATATCCCGGCAGCCCAATAACCGGCTTGTCCTTTACCATTGCCAAAATTACCGGCTTACCCGGTTTGATAGCAACTCCATGCACCAAAACGTCTCCCAGCTCTCTGAGCACATGAACCGTATAATCTTCTGTTCCTGCGCTGGAACCGGCATTGACAATGACCATATCGTATTTTTCAACAGCTGCTGCTATGTTATCTCTGATCTGCTGATAGTCATCAATGATTGGGGGAAAGCGATATGCTGTTCCTCCTGCTTCGATAACCATATTCTCAAACATCCGGGAGTTGGATTCAATAATGCTGCCGTCTTCCGGCGTGTCTTCCGGCTCAATGATTTCCGTTCCTGTAGGGAAGATGGCAACTTCCGGCTTTTTTACCACTTCAATCTCAGTAATGCCGGCAGAAAGCAGCACTCCCACATCAATCGGGCGAATCCTGTGGCTGCTGGGCAGGATCATTTCACCTGCTACAATATCTTCTCCAATGGGCCGTACATGCTGCCAGGGCGCCGCCGACGCCATAATCAGAACGCCATCCTCTGTTTCCACCAGATCCTCCGCCATAATAACTGCATCGTAGGGCGGGTGGATAGGATCGCCTGTATCTACCACCACATAGTCATCCTTCTCTTTTAAGCACACTGGCGCGGTTTCTGTTGCCGTTTTTGTCCGCTCTGAAACAACTGCGATGCCATCCATGGCAGAAGCGTTAAACAAAGGGGAGCAGTATTTTGCGTGCACCGCATGCTTTGTCACACGGTTCAGCGCCGCTGCTGAAGGAATGGTCTCATATTGTATATTGATGGCCTGCTGCAGTGCTGCCAAATAAAGGGATGCCGCTTCATCAACGGGCTTTGTATCTAAATAAAGATTTCTTTTTGCCATATTTTTTCCTCTCTACAGCAGCACGACGCGCACAGCTTCGCCTGCTTTTAAACCTTCTTTATTCATGCTAATCATCGTATAGCCGTGTGCACGGGCAAGGGTAGTCATCAGCCCTGATTTTCCCAGAATAGGTTTTGCTATATATCCATTTGGGCCATCCTCCAATTCTACTAACAGGCAAGTTGCTTTCCCGGGAGCACTGGCTGCATTGGTTTCCATAAGGGCGACAGTGTCTTTCGGCGCTTGCTGCTGTGTCATATTTCGGAAAAGCCATACTACTATCAGCTCGAATACAATCATAGCTGCTGCCGGATGTCCCGGAAGTCCAACGAGAACAGTTTCCGTTTTTTCATCATAGCCTAAAATTGTAGGCTTGCCTGGTTTTAGGGCAATACCGTGGGTAAACACACCTGGGGTCCCCAACTCGTCTAGAACAGAGGCAGTATGATCTTTTTCCCCTTGGGAGCTGCCTCCCGACAGTACGACTAGATCACTGTGTTTCATAGCTCCTTTCACTGTCTGCAAGAGCAATTCCCGGTCATCTTGCAGCACCAGTTTTTCCACGACTTCAAATCCACATTTCTGACTCATAGCTTCCAAGACATATGTGTTAATATCCCGAATCTGGCCTGGCTCTGGTTTTCTGTCAGCAGCAACCAGTTCATCTCCTGTAGAAATAATGGTGATGGTCCATGGCTTGTACACAGGGACCGTATGGATTCCAGCGGAAGAGAGCACTCCGATCTCCTGGGGTCTGAGTCTTGTACCCTTTTTTAAAAACAAGTCTTGCTCTTTTATATCCTCACCGATCTGAATAATATTCCTTCCTGAGGATACCGAATCGTAGACAGCAATACTGGTTTCATCAAAGTTCTCACAGTATTCCACCATGACCATGGCGTCGGCCCCTTCCGGTATCATTCCGCCTGTTGGAACATAGGAGCACTGGCCTGGCTGTATCATCCGCACGGCTGGAGTTCCAATGGCAATTTTTTCTACAATTTTCAAGAAAACCGGGATGCTTTCTGTCACCCCTTGCGTATCAGCTGCCCGAACCGCATAACCGTCCACCGTAGATCTTCGGAAATGGGGAATGGGCTCCGGAGAAACAAGATCTGATGCCAAGACGCGTCCCAAGGCATCCTTTAATGGGATAAATTCAATCAGCATTTTTTTCTCTTTTACTGCATCCTTCAATTTTTCATGAGCTTGTTCAACGGTATCTACTGTTAATAGGTTCACGGTTATTTCCTTCCTCTCTTGTCATTATCTTTTAGCATATCCTTTCCCTTTATTCGTGTCAACAAAAGCCTTTTCTTTGCAATAAAAATTTTGTATGATAGTAGCAGAAAGGAATCATTACAATGAACGAGCAAATTTGCGTTTATATTCTAAGGTGCAGCGACCAATCTTTTTATACTGGCTGGACCAACGATATCAATAGAAGGCTGACAGCTCATAACAAGGGGGCTGGCGCTAAATACACACGAGGGCGGGGTCCTGTGGAGCTTGTCTATTTGGAGAAACTCCCTGATAAGTCATCTGCCCTCAAGCGTGAAGCCTTTATCAAGAAACTCAGCCGTTCCCAGAAGGAAGTGCTAATTGCAAAAGCCGGGCTGTGCAACGATTAAGGGTTTCACGGCCCGGCCTTTTATCTCATCACATCTCCCTTTTCACATCTTTTTTAAACTGCTTCCAAGCATCCGGGTCCTCCACAAAATATTTGGGACAGTTTTTTCCCGTAATATCATAATGGCGAATAATGTTATTTTTTCCTAAGTGGAATTCATCACAGAGCCAAGCCGTCAACTTTACTAAAGCGTTATAAGTTTTGTCGTTGAATTTTCCGCTTTGGTCAGGATGGCATACCTCTATGGATATAGTGTCCGGGTTTCTGTCATTGGAAGCAGAGGATTGCTCATCCAACGGGATACATTGAATCACTTCCCCTTTTAATCCTACCACAAAATGAGCGCTTACCTGGGATTGACTGGAATTAAAGTAGTTGCGGTTCGCCTTTGCTGTACTGCCTGGGTTGGCTACATAATGGACAACGATATCATTGACTCGTTTCATCTCTCTTCCAGTCCTGGAATGTCCATCCTGATCAATAAAGTTTTGTTGCACGTAAGACGGATAATGCAAATTGGATATATCCGCAGCAGCAAAACACCCTCGCAGCATCAGCAGTCCAAGTAGGATTACAACTGCAACCATAATCAAGATCAGTTTCTTTTTCCGCTGCTCCTGTTGTTTTTTTCTTGTTCTTGTCCTGGTATTTACTTTCTTGTTTCTATAAGTATTCTTCTTAGTCATAGCTTTATTCTACGACCTTCGACTTATTTTGACAAGCCGGTCAGTGCGCATTTAAACAATTCTTAAGAAGATCGTTATGTTACCGCTTATATGCCTTTTCAACATATGGGCTGGTAGCCGTTTTCAGCATACCGCCGTATCCTACTTTAAAGGACAGTACATCTCCTACTTTATAAGGTGTGTCTGATCCTGTTACATCCAGTATCATATGATCTGAGCTGGCGCCCAAAATATCGATTTTCGGGTCCACGGGCTCCATACTCCCCGCATCTGTATCCTGCTGTCCAATTCCAATAATGGCGCGTTTTATAATACCCCGGTCTTCGTAGTAAGGTTTTTGCCCAAAAGCATCAACACCCACTTCGCCGATTGGCAGAGATGGCTTTTCTTTTAGTTCAATGATCTGGGCCTCAACAATTAGCGTGTCATCTGTTGTTCCCGGAAGTTTTGCACCGTAAGCTGTATCATTTCCCAGCAGGAAGGCTTCTCCCAGCCTTAGGTTGTTAATTTTTTCAGGCAGCTCTCCTTTTCCAATCAAGTAGATGGAGCTGGAATTTCCACCGGAAACCATCTGCAGTTTGATTTCAAAGCGAGATTCAATCTTATCTGCCCACTCTCCAAGCAAGGACAAGTTGTCATTTTTAGGAATAATGGCCCCATAACAAGTAAGGTTTACAGCATTTCCATAAAGCTGCAGATTTTCCGTTCCTAGAAACCGGATGACCATATCATAAATATCATCTTCATATTGATAGAAAATCCCTACACTCAAATCGCCCTGATCAATCATAAGACCCAC
>CAUEYG010000173.1 GCA_959021945.1 uncultured Eubacteriales bacterium
GATCTAAAAAAGTATCAAACAACAGAAGGCTCTGTCTTGGAAACACTAGAGACTGCAAAAGCTTTGATGGGAGATATTTCTGCAAGCGCAGAAAAGAGGGCGCAGATTTTATTGAAAAATGCAGAGCTGGATGCACAGCGTATCCAGCGTGAAGCAAAGGAAGAGGCGGAGCGTATGAATGAGGAAAATGCAGCGCTTCATAACAGAGTCGCCGGTTTTCGTCAAAAGTACAAGCAGCTGCTGGAATCAGAACTTCAGCGCCTTGATACAGTGGCCACTGACCTGTTTCCGGAGTTAGGTATCGACGATTTGCGAGAGCTTCCGGAAGCAAAAAGAGTAAGAAAGCAGAAAGCAAAGCCGATTCCTCCGAAAGAGGATAATAAAAAAACCATGGTCCACATAAAATAAAAGTTGGCCCATATAAAAAAGATTGGAGGCGGGGCAGATATGCCCCGTAATTTTTAGATGTACAATTATGTTATAATTGCTGCAATTATTGTTTTGGATCAAGCAGTAAAAAAGGCGGTTACAGCTGCCATGACCCTGCATGAATCCATCCCGGTCATAAACCATGTCTTTCATATTACCTATATTCAAAATACCGGAGCGGCATTTAGCTTGATGGAAGGTTTCCGCCTTTTGTTGATCTTGCTTCCGGCAGTGCTGATTCTGGCAGCTATGGTCTATATGTTTGTAAAACGAAAAACATCGCATCCCATGCTGCTGCTGTCGCTGGCATTTATCTGCGGCGGCGGATTAGGCAATGTGATTGACCGTGCTGTCCTTGGCTATGTAGTAGATTATTTGGATTTTCGGGTTTTTCCTATTTTTAATGTGGCAGATATCTTTGTCTGCCTGGGATGCGGACTCTTGGTAACCTATCTTCTTTTTTTAGATGGAAAGGCTTCTGAAAAGAACAAGAATGACAAAAGAAACAATTTACAGAGTAAAAGTGAATGAAGAACAACAGGGGACCAGAATTGATTTGGTCCTCTCTCTGGCTTTGCCTGAACTTTCAAGGAGTTTTCTGCAGAAATTAATTCAAAGTCAGGCAGTGCGCATTGAGGGAAATGTATGCGGCAGCAAAAAACAACAGGTAGAGGCAGGACAGGAAATTACCGTGCTCGTGCCAAGTCCCCAAGAATTGGAAGTAAAACCGGAGAACATCCCTTTGGATATTTATTATGAAGATGATGACGTCCTGGTAGTCAATAAACCCAAAGGCATGGTGGTGCATCCGGCGGCAGGAAATGACAAAGGGACTTTGGTCAATGGTATTTTATATCATTGCGGAGAACGGCTCTCTTCCATCAATGGAATTATTCGACCTGGAATTGTTCACCGCATTGACAAAGATACCAGCGGCCTTTTGATGATTGCTAAAAATGATTTTGCACATCATTCCCTGGCTCAGCAGCTGGCGGAGCACAGTATTACGAGAGCTTATCATGCTGTGGCCTATCATAACTTTTCTCAGGATCAGGGAACCATTGATGCTCCCATTGGAAGAGATCCGAAGAATCGGCTGCGCCAAGCTGTAACAGACCGAAACAGTAAAAGGGCTGTTACCCATTACCGGGTGCTGGAGCGATTGGGCCAGTTTACTTACTTGGAGGCAAGGCTGGAAACCGGCCGAACCCATCAGATTCGCGTCCATATGGCATATATCAAGCATCCGCTCCTAGGAGACTTTGTTTATGGACCTGCAAAAAATCCCTACGGGGCTGAAGGACAGATGCTCCACGCAAAAGTGCTGGGATTTTTGCATCCAAGGAGCGGTACTTATATGGAATTTGAAAGCGATCTGCCTGATGATTTTCAAAAAATCTTGGATAAGTTGAGACGGAGGGTATAAAGTGAAAAAACGAAGTTTTAATCCGGGAGCCATGTTGAATCCGGTTCCTGTGGTCATGGTTTCCTGCGGCAATGAACAGGAGTCTAATATTATTACAATAGCCTGGACGGGCACCATCAATTCGAATCCCCCTATGACCTATGTTTCAGTGAGAAAGGAGCGGCATTCCCATCATCTGATTAAAGAGAGCGGACAGTTTGTCATCAATTTGTGTACAGAAGATTTGGCCTTTGCTGCCGATTACTGCGGAGTGAAATCAGGACGTGATGTTGATAAGTTTCAGGCCCAGAACCTGACGGCAGGCAGAGGAGAAAAAGTCTCCTGTCCTATTATTGAGGAGTCCCCGGTAAACCTGGAATGCATAGTGAAAGAAATTCACGAATATGGAAGCCACGATATGTTTACAGCAGAGATCATTAATGTTCGGGCAGACGAGAAAATCATTGATGCCAGCGGCCGTATCAGGCTCGATCAGGCCGGTTTGATCTGCTATAGCCATGGAGAATATTTTGGGTTGAAAGATCAGGCCTTGGGAAGGTTTGGTTATTCTGTCATGAAGCCAAAAACAAAAAAGAAACTGGCAGCACAGAGGAGAAAAAACAATAGTAGAAGGAAGACAGGGAGCCGCTGAAAAGCGGCTCAACTTATATAGGGTTACTCGTCTTTTCCTCCAGAATCATGGCAAGTATCAGGGGTTTGATCCTGATCTTGCTCCTTAATGGAATTGAGACAATCTTCACAGATATATCCGCCTTTAAAAGAAAAATTATGGTAAAGCCGGCCGCATAGAGAGCAGGCGGATTCTGGGTCAGAATCTCTTTTTTCCTTTACTGCTTTGTTCTTTTGTTTGCTGTTCATGAAATCAAATCCTCCTGATTTTTAATGTATGAATAGGATATAACAAATTTTTACAGAAATCAACCAAAAATGCTAAATTTTAACAAAAAGTGCACAAAATGTAATTTGTTAGTCATTTTGTGTAATGTAAGGGAGTAAATTATGTATGAAATCTTTGAATTAAAAACCATAGAAGGGCAGAAGACTGGCCTTACAGGTTATCGATGGGAACAAGAGGAGGCTTCTTATGTAGTGTGCTTGATTCATGGCATCGGTGAATATGCGGGCCGCTATGGTCGGATGGCACAGAAAATGGGCGAGGCGGGGATCAATTTGTTATCCATGGATTTGCGGGGACATGGAAAATCCTTTGGCAAAAGAGGACATTGTGCTCCCAGAGCAGAGATCCGGCAAGATATGGACAGGCTGATTGCTTATGCTCAAGAGCGATATCCCCATATACCTGTGATTTTGTATGGACACAGTATGGGAGGCAACCTTGTATTGGATTACAGAAAGCGGGGAGCACGGAATCATGTGCCAGCGGCTTATATTGTGTCTGCACCCTGGGTAGAATTGGTCAGGAACGTTCCGAGGTACCAATATCAGTTTTTAAAGGCACTGTCAAAACTAACGCCCTCCCTTACTATTAGTTCAGGGGTATCTGCCTATCAGTTGGGAAATCAAGCTTCTGTAGGCAGTTATGAAAAGGACCCTCTTGTCCATAAAAGAATCAGCCTACAATGCGCAGTAGAAGGCTTTGATACAGGCATTGCCATGGCTGAGGGCAAACTGGAGGATAATGGAGGGGCCAAGGGAGCACCGCTGCTTTTGATGCATGGAACAGAAGATAAGATCTGCAACATCAGCGGCAGCAGGAAAATTGCTGCCGCAGAAAACTGTCAGTATGTAGAGTGGCCGGGATTCTATCACGAAATCCATAACGGAGGAGCGCAAAGCAATGGCGATGAAGTTATTGAGAAGGTGATTCAGTGGATTCAGGAGCTTTCGGTGTAACGTAAACGGTGCGGTTGTGTGTAAAAATAACCATGCCGGGTCTGGCGCCTCCCGGTTTTTTTACATAGCGCACCTGGGTATAGTCCACAGGAACATTTTCTGAAGATCGCCCTTTACTGTGGTAGGCAGCGGCTGCAGCAGCATCAAAAATGGATGATTCTGACAATTCCTTTCCCTCTGAGAATAGAATAACATGGGAGCCGGGGATGTCTTTGGTGTGAAACCAGTAATCCTTTGGTCCTGCCATTTTAAAAGTGAGCAGGTCGTTTTCCTTATTGTTGTGTCCGGCGAGGATACGGTGGCCGTCTGACGTCCAATATTCATAAGGCTTTGCTTTTTCCTTTTTCTTAAAGCCTGCGCTCTTTCTTTTCTTTACAAACCCTGATTCTGCCAGTTCCTGGCGAATCTGCTCCACATCTTCCAGTGTATCAGCGCGTTCCAGAAAAGAGAGAACAGATTCCAAATAGGCCATATCCTGATTGGTTTCTTCCATCTGAATCTTTTTTTCTTTTACTGCAGTCTTTGCTTTGCCATATTTTTTAAAATAACGCTGGGCATTTTTTGCAGGAGAATATTTGGGATCAAGGGGAATTTCCACAGGGCTGTTGTCATAGTAATTGGTTACTGCCACAGTTTCAGCTCCGGGCTTGATCAAATGAAGGTTAGCTGTCAAAAACTCTCCATACAGGCGGTACTGCTCTGAATTTTCCGCTTTTATCAGATCTTCTCCCAAGCGCTGTTTTTTTAACTGCAGCTTACTGAGGGCAGCAGAAAGGAGTTTTTCAAGGTCAGAGGATTTTTGTTTGATGCGGTTGGAAGACTCTTTGTGAACAAAGTAGTAGTCCAACATTTCGCTGACCGTATCAAAGGAAATATGTCTGGGAAAAAGGGACAGCGGTATCACATGAAAATCACCTGGCGTTCCGTCTTCTTTCAGATAAACTTGAGGGCAAAGTGCTTTTTCGTTAAGGGCACGGCGAATTTCCTCCAGCTTTTCGTAAGGGTCAGAGCTGTCAGCTAAAAGCTGGGCCACGGCAGGAGAAATGCCGCCAATGGCTGCCAGCAGGGCTTTTGGCGTCTGATCAAGAGTCTGGACCTGATCTCTGGAAATGGACAGAAAAGGAATTTTGTCCTGTACCGGCGGGTATTCATATTTTTTCCCCGGGAGAATCTGCCTGGCACGGTTAATGTCAATGGAAATACGCTTGATGCTGTCTATGATTTTTTCTGATTTAATGTCCATGAGAATGATGTTGCTGTGTTTGCCCATAATTTCAAAAATCATTTTTTTATTAACGGAAAATCCCAACTCATCTACTGTTTCCATGGTAATTTCTATAATCCGCTCCGCATCCTTTTG
>CAUEYG010000174.1 GCA_959021945.1 uncultured Eubacteriales bacterium
ACAATTGCCCGACGACTTTCATGCCGTCCATCAACGGGCCTTCGATCACGTTCACCCTGACAGCAATTCATTTTTTCCTGCTGCAATTGTCTGCCCCACTCATGCTCTTAGGTGCAATTCTCATAGGCCTGGGCATATACCAATATATTCAAACAAAAAGCAGCCTGTCAGTATCATTTCTTTTATGGGGAATAGAACAATATCTTTTCCTTGGCTTCTTTTTATTGCTAAATGATACCCTCTCAGTTTGGATGGTTATTTAATTCAATGGCGGTAGTTAGTGAACACTCCCAGGCGTTCCAGCTCGCCTGCGGCTCGCCGGTTGCCCTGAAAGTGTGCACAAATGAAAGAAAACGTGCAATTTGTACACATTTCCCAGCGTTCCGGCCTGCCCACAGCCAGCCTGGCAGGCCCAAAGTGTGTACACATGAAGCAAAAGCTGCAACTTGTACACACTCCCTGGCGTTCCAACCTGCCTGCAGCTCGCCAGGCAGCCCACCAGATGGTATTTATCAAAGAACTTCAATAAATAGTTTCCAACTGCAATCACGCCCCCCGCCCCTGCATGGGCTTGGTGAAACACATTACCCGTGAGATTATCTTGAAAATCATAAATTTTTGTGTAGAATAAAAGAGAGGATAGAAAATAGTTACATAGCGAAAAGCCGAATATTTTAAAATTCCTTGAGATTGAAGCTATTCAAAAATAAAAGAAAGAAATCAAGCTGTGAAAAAAGAAATCAAATTAACAAGCATTTTGTTGACGCTTACACTACTCATAACCTGTCTGGCAACGCCTGTGACCACACAGGCAGCTTCCAAGAAGAGCGTGAAGATTACTTCCATCAAAAGCAATACAAGCGTATATGCAGGCGCTACAAAGTTTCTGAGGGTAAAGGCAAATACTAAATCCACATTTACCTATAAGACTTCCAATTCCAAGATTGCAAAAGTGAAAAAGGGAAAAGTCTACGCATACAGACCGGGTAAAGTAAAAATCACCATTAAGGCGAAACCCAAGTCAAAGAGATACAAGACAACTTCCAAACGGATCTATGTAAAGGTATTGCCAAGAAAGCCTGCAGCTCTGGGTGCAAAGCGTAATGGTAAATACATTGCCATCTCCATAAAGGCAACAAAAGGGGCGCAGGGCTATCAGTACCAGTATGCAACGAACAGCAAGATGAAGAATGCTAAGACCAAGACTACGAAAGCAAGGTCATATAAGTTTTCAGCTTCCGCTTCAAAGATTTACTATGTACGTGCCAGAGCATATGCAAAATCCGGCGGAAAAACATATTACAGTGGGTGGAGCAGTATTCGGAAAGTTAGCAAGCCAGGTGAGTCCGATAATAAGGATGGCTCACCAAGCTCCGGGCCTGAAAAAACGCCTGCCCCACACAAGCACAATTTTGTTGATGCAGGTGTAGTAGCTTTTGACTGGACCGATGGACACAAAGAACCCGGTTATACCGGTCCCACAAGTACAACTGAAGAAGTGGACGGAATCTACGCTTGTGTAAAGTGCGGCTGTTATTATGGAACTATAAGCGGGGTGTGGGATGTACGTTATTGGAATCACGCAGAATCAGAGTGTGGCTGCGGTGCCTACTCTCTCAGGACCGTTTATGCCCAGTATCATTTACTGGAATGTTCAACACCCGGCTGCTATGCCTATCGCCGGGGAAAACTTGCTTATTACGAATATTTGATGTACTTTAATGGAAATGGTCAGATGCCCACTTCGTTTATTCTTAAAGACTGGCAAATCAAGGAGCTAGGTTTGCCAATGCCATAATTTGCTGACTATGGGCTGATATGATTTACCATCAGGGGATGTTATTGTAAGCAAAGGAAATATGACCTTGTTGTTGGCGGTGCTGCATTTTGAAGGGTGTGAAATTGACATGCACTGCACGAGCGATGCATATTTTGCAGAAAAATTGGAACTAACGTACACAGCAGAACCAGCTGACGGCAACAAAATAAAATGGCAGAAATAAGCAGCCTTACAAAACGCATATCTCCTTCTCAAAATGCGAAAGCTAGCATATTGAGAAGGAGTAAGAACAAATGAAACGAACATGCGTAATATTAGGAATTTGTACAGTCATTGCCCTGTGCGCCGGATGCGCTGCTCAGAACACACCGGTCAGCCTGCAAAAAGCGACAGAGACGGGAATACAAGCAGGTTCTGTAAAACAGCAATTAAAGGAGAAAAACGAAACCTATCTTCGCAATTCACAGACAAAAGATGAGATTTCCTCACAGCGCAGAGAAGAATTAGCGAAAAATGGTCAAAAGCCCTATGCAGTAGTTGTAACTTGCTCTGATTCCCGAGTAGTGCCTGAACATCTTTTTTCTGCAGGAATCGGAGAACTGTTTGTAATCCGCACAGCAGGAAATGTAATTGGAGACTTTGAACTAGGCAGCATTGAATATGGAGTAAGCCACTTGCAGGCAAAAGCAGTAATTGTTTTGGGCCATCAGCAGTGCGGCGCAGTCCAGGCTGCCATGGAAGGGTACGCGGAAGGAAAGACCAAAGCCATTGTAGATGAAATTGCACCGGTCATAAAAGACGCAAAAGACGAAAGAGAAGCAGAAAAAAGCAATACCCTCCATTCCATGGAAAAGATCAAAAAAAGTAAGATCATCCAGAAAGCCTTGAAAAATGAGGGGCTAGAGCTGATATCGGCAATTTACGATATTGAATCAGGAAAAGTAACATTTCTGCCTGAACAATAGAAAAAGGCCGCTGAGACTGGGCTTAGAACCTGGTTTTGCGGCCTTTTTCCGTATACCCTGATTATTGTTTTATTGGGCCAGCGCTTTCTTAAATATTCTTAAAAAGTCTTGTTTCTCTGTTTTTCTCGGATTGCTGTTTACCGAAACATTGGCCAAAGACCTTTGCGCCAACTCATCAAGATCCTCTTCCCTGGCTCCCAGCTCTGCCAAAGTAGGGATTTCTAAATCCTGATTCAACTTGCGCACTGCTGCCACAGACTGAAAAGCCCCATCCCGGACAGACAGCCCATCTGTCTTTTCACCCATTGCCTGAGCGATTTGTGCAAACTTTTCCATGTTGGACACATAATTGTACTCCATTACATAAGGCAGCATGACCGCATTGGCCAGCCCATGAGGAGTATCGTAAAGTCCTCCCAGGGCTTCTGCCATACAGTGAACACCGGCAATATCAGAGTTTCCAAAACAGATCCCCGCAATAAGGCTGCCCAGCAGCATATTGGACCTTGCTTCTTTTGAATCCGTATAAACAGCGTCACGAATATTTTGGGAAATCAGAGAAATGGCGTAAATGCCGCATGCATCGGTAATAGGCTCTGCAAGCAGACAAGTATACCCCTCTATAGCATGGGTCAGAGCATCCATGCCAGTAGAAGCCACCATAGCAGGGGGCAGACTGGCCACCAGATCAGGGTCAACCAAAGCAATACGAGGCGCAATGAGATGGCTTCCCAAACTCATTTTAAAATGACGCCTGGTGTCAGTAATAACCGACCAAAAAGTAACTTCACTTCCTGTGCCTACTGTCGTGGGAATGGCAATAAGGGGAAGGGGCTCCTCTTTAATGCGGTCCAACCCTTCGTAATCCTGGACCTTTCCCCCGCTGACCAAAAGAACAGATGCTGCCTTTGCCACATCCATAGAACTGCCGCCTCCAATTGCCACCAGAACCTGAGCATCCATTTCCCTGCCAAGGGTTACCGCCTTTTCAACAGTAGTATCCCGAGGGTTAGGCTCCACCTCATCAAAGATGCACACAGCATTGCGTTCCTCCGGGGAAAAGAAAGCCAAAATTTGATCAATGATTCCAGCTTTTATCAGGCCCTGGTCGGTAATTATCATAATGCGATGCTTCTTCATTGCCCTTATTTCATCAGGAAGGGCAGAGGCAATACCGTTGCCAAACAGAATATTAGTAGGAAGCCTGAATTGAAATGTCATATTGTTCATAGAAATCTCCTTTTTTCATTACTCATCAAATTTAACCTTAATATGAGGGAGCTGCTCAAAGGGCACTGCCTCAAAACATTTTTTTCTCATCACCAGCTTTACCCAAAGGACCGCATAGACGAAAAATACAGCGAGAATAACGCAAGCGCCCTTAATGGCGGATATGTCCTGGGTAATAATTGCGTACAGGCAAACAACAATTCCAATGATCTGCGGAACCGGAAACAAAGGTGAACGAAACGGCCGATGCATAGAAGGATATTTTTTCCTCAAAATAATATGGTCAATCTGCACAATGGTGTAAGACACCAGCCAGGCAACGCAGGCCATGGAAATAAAGCCCATAATAGAATCAATATTTACATTGATAAAAAACGGGATAGAAAGGCAGGTAAGGGCTAAAAAGATAGAGGCCCAAGGTGTTCGGAACTTTGGATGCAAATAGGCGAAAAAACCAGGCAGCATCCCTTCTCTAGCCAGACCATACAGCATCCTGGGCACAGAAGCCATATGCGAGTTTGCAGCGCTTGCCCCGGAGCAGATGGTCGCCAGAGCCAAAAGAGTAAAGCCAACAGCGCCAAACATAGCCTCAGCGCCTACTAGCTGCGGCACATCAGAGGAAGCCAGAATATCCAGAGGTACATAACGGACAATTGCCTGGCCAAAGATCATATCCACTGCAAAGATCGTAATGATTCCGGCAATCATGGCCCGGGGAATATTTTTTTCCGGCTTAATAATTTCTTCTGACATAGGGTATACATATTCAATGCCAATGTACAGCCAGATACCGCCGCCCATAGCCTTAGCCACTGCCTCCCAGCCGTTTGGGGCAAATGCCAGAGACTGAGGCTCTCCTACAGTTCCAATATGCAAAAGGCCAAAGACGCCCAGACCGGCCAGCGTAATCATTTTCGCTGATGTAAGCAAAATTTGTGACTGCCCTAAAAATTCAACGCCTACTAAGTTTATAATCAGAAAAATGCCCACCAAAATACCGGCAAAGACTTTATAGGGAATTCCAAATAATTCCTCAGCGCAAATGCCTGCAATAAAAGTCTCACAGGCTCCTGCTGTGGAAATCAAGAA
>CAUEYG010000175.1 GCA_959021945.1 uncultured Eubacteriales bacterium
ATCCCCTCCATAAATGGCAAGATCCAGCATAAAACGCAGAGCATAGCGTCCCTTGGTTGAAATCTTCATAGCTTCCTTTTCCTTTCCTTCACAGTTCTGTATAAACCTTATCAAAGGTAATTACCACATAATAGTTGGGATCAATCTTTTGTATCTGTGATTCAATTTGGCGGCATAAATCTTCTTTCTCCATGGAGCAGGCTGGAGTTAGAACCGCATCAAAGATCACATTCGTATGTGTTTTTCCGGGGACAATTCTCAGATCGTGGATACTTTGGACTCCGGCAATGGGGGCAATGGTTTGGGTAATTTCCTCCTGCAGACGTTTGACCAGCGGAT
Organism: uncultured Eubacteriales bacterium; assembly: GCA_959021945.1. Lineage (GTDB taxonomy): Bacteria > Bacillota > Clostridia > Peptostreptococcales > Anaerovoracaceae > Hominibacterium. The sequence goes on from CAUEYG010000175.1 coordinate 340, forward strand.
TGTCCACTTCAATGGGGTCCATATGAGCCGTAAATTCAATGTGCAGCTCTTTTTCCACCAAACGCTCAATATTATCAATCATATCGTGGCTTTCCAATAGATTGCCTTTTGCATCTACTTCAATATGAATGGAAGCAAAAATTTTTCCAGGTCCGTAATTATGGACAACCAGGTCGTGAATTCCCAGCACTTCAGGCTGAGACAATACCCGATCCTCAATGGCCTTTACCAGTTCCTCATCCGGCGCTTCTCCCAGGAGAGGGCTGGAGGTTTCCCGTATTAGCTGAATTCCTGACCAAATAATAAAGAGCGCTACGAGGCAGCCCATATAGCCATCGAGCTGAACGCTGAAAAGTTTGCCTGCTATTACACTTAAAAGCACTGCACTGGTAGCAATGACATCGTTGCGGCTGTCAGCTCCGGTGGCTTGCAGAGCTACAGAACGGAGCTTTTTTCCAAGGCTGATATTAAAGGCAGCCTGCCAGATTTTAATGGCAATGGCCAGCACGAGAATGAGAACCGTTGTAATGTGAAAAGACAGGGGATCCGGGTGCAGGACTTTGTCAAAGGAGGAACGGAGGAGCTGTATGCCCAGCACAATGATTAAAACAGATATGAAAAGCCCTGTTAAATATTCGATTCTGGCGTGTCCATAAGGATGATCCTTATCCTCCGGAGCAGCGGCAAGTTTAAAGCCAATGAGGGTAATGATGGAGGAAGAAGCGTCAGCTAAATTATTAATTCCGTCAGCCACAATGGCGATACTGCCGGTAATCAGCCCAATGATTATTTTCATGGCGCAGAGTGCACCATTGGACAGGATCCCTACAATACCGGCCAATTTCCCATATTGTTCCCGAACAAAGGAGTCTTCTGTATTTTGATAATCCTTTATAAATAGCTTTGCTAAAAACATGGATATAATCCTCTCAATCCTCTTTTCTTTTCAATTATTAACCAGATTATTATATTATTTTCCTGAAAGTTTGTAAATTGCAAATTGGGGTGAATTTAAGGAAGAAAACAGGGCGTCTCTGCGTATGCTTAGAGGAGGGAAGGGGTGTCAGTGTGAAAAAGAAAAAAAGAAATGATCAGATGCTGGGATGTTTTGGATTGACTGGTGTGGCCATTGGGAGCACCATTGCCAGTGCAGTGTTCAGCCTGTCGGGGGATATGGCAGCGGCCGGGGCCGGCACAGGGGCGGTTTTAGTTGGCTGGCTTTTGTGCGGAAGCGGTATGATGGCTATGGTTCTCTGTTTTTTTCAGCTCAACAAAATAAAGCCTGAGCTAAAAGGCGGCATTTATAGTTATGCCAGGGCAGGGTTTGGCGATTACATTGGATTTCAGTCTGTGTGGGGATTTTGGATTAGCAATTTTCTTGCCAACGTGTCCTTTGCAGCCCTGATGTTTTCTGCAGCAGGACGATTTTTTCCCCTCTTTGGAGCAGGTAACAATCTGGCGTCAACGGTAGGAGCATCTGTGCTTACATGGGGCTTTGCTCTTCTTGTAAAAAAAGGCGTAAAAGCGGCTACATTGATTAATCTGATCGTTACCTTGGCCAAACTGGTTCCTATTCTTATTTTTATAATGGCTGTTTTCTTTTTCAAAGCTTTTGATCCTCAGATCTTTTTTATGAATTTTATGGGGCAGGATACAGGGCTTCCTTTTGGAAGGCAGGTAGCGGCTACTGCTTACACGACAGCATGGGCTTTTATTGGAGTAGAGGGGGCGGTAGTCATTTCAGGGCGCGCCAGAAATATGGCGGATGTGGGAAGAGCAACGATGATCTCCTATCTTGGGGTGCTGGTCATTTACGTGATGGTTTCCGTACTGAGCATGGGCGTTATGACCAGGGGGCAGTTGGCGCAGCTGGGAAATCCGCCTCTGGCTGACATTTTAACTCAGGCAGCAGGTCCCTGGGGCGGTGCGCTGATTAATGGAGGTGTTATAATCGCCTTACTGGGAGCGACCTTGGGGCATGTGATTATCTGTACGGAATGTATCTATGAGGCTGCATCCAGCGGCTCTTTTTGCAGAGCTTTTGCTGCAACGGATAAAAAGGGAACACCTGTCTTTGCACTACTTGTAACCAGCGGGCTGGTTCAGATTTTTCTGATTCTATCCTATTTTCAAAAGTCTACTTATCAGGCGTTTTATGGAGTAGCCACCTCTATGATGATCATCCCATATCTGTTGACTGCTCTGTATTACCGAAAATTGATTTCTCAAAACACGGTCATTTTGCAAAGGAAGGGGATTCATCCTGGGGGAGCCAAGATTACGGCTGGGCTGGGTATTGTATATGGGTTATGGCTGCTTTATTCTGGTGGTATTGATAACTTGCTGGTGACTGCGCTGCTGTATGCGCCGGGAACCTTGATTTACATAAAAGGGAAACGGGAGCAAGGGCAGCGGGCTTTTTCCCAGCTGCAGGATAAAGCAGCTCTGGCAGTCCTTTTCTTATTAGCGGCAATCAGTCTTGTAACAAAAGGCTTCCTGTAGAAAGGAGCCGCTGGTTTGCCGAAAGCGATTTGGGCTATACATTATCCCTCTGCGCTTCATATTGCCGGACCCACTTTAAAAAGGTGGTCTGCGACGTGCCTAGGGCGGAAGCTGCACGTCTGGAAGAGATCTTGCCGGAAACATAGAGGGCATAAGTATCATAAAATTTCAGCGGAATTTTGGTAGCAGGTCTGCCAAATTTCACGCCTCGTATTCTGGCAGCAGCAATGCCTTCCGCTTGTCTTTGGCGGATGGATTCCCGCTCGCACTGGGCCACATAGGACAGTAGCTGCAGCACCAGATCCGCAATGAAGGTCCCGGTCAGATCTACTGTCTGCCTGGTATCCAAAAGGGGCATATCCAGAACCTTAACATCAGCGCCAATGGTTTTTGTAATAATTCTCCACTGTTCTAAAATTTCATCATAATTGCGGCCAAGGCGGTCAATGCTTTTTATAACCAGCAAATCGCCTGCCCGTAATTTGTGAATCATAGTTTGGTAAGCGGGACGGTCAAAATCCTTACCGCTTTGTTTGTCCAAAAACAGATATTGCTCCAAAACACCCCAATCAGTGAGGGCAATACGCTGCCTGTCCTCATTTTGTTCACGAGAAGATACGCGAATGTAACCATATGTTTTTGACATAATTTTACCTCCATGGTTTTTGTCCATTATAAAATGGAGCAAACCAGGAGGCCGTATTTTCACAGAGACGAAGGCGTTGGTTTAGCGATCTTCCTTTTTGTCAGTATTCTGTTTCGCTTCCTGGACTGCCTGCTTTAAAGCAGAAGCCAGCTGGTCGGTGCAGGAGGTGGACTTCATACCACAGCTGATGCCGGAAAGCTTTTTGGTTACTTCCTCCACAGGCATACCGTCTACCAGAGTAGAAATGGCTTTTAGATTGCCGTTGCAGCCGCCGCTGAACTTTACATTTTTCACAATATCCCCGTCGATTTCAAAGTCCAGCTTAGTAGGACAGACTCCGTGAGGTACATAAGTAAATTTCATAATAATTTGTCCTTTCCTAAAAGATATTTATTGGTATAATAATAGTATAACAAAAAAAGAAAAGAACGGAAAGGATAAGATAAAATGCGTTATCAAAAGACAAGAAAGAAGAATGGCATTAAAATCCTGGTCATTGTATTGGCCGTACTGGTAGTAGGCGGAGGGATAGGAGCATATGCTCTTTTAGGCGGGGCTTCCAGCGACTGGCCGGAGATTGTAAAACCAAAGACCAATCCCCTGACAGGAGAGGTGGATGCAAATCTGCCGTCAAGGCCCTTTATTCTTTCCACGGATAATGATTCCAGCCTGGCAAGACCTCAGTCGGGGATTTCAAAGGCAGATATTGTCTATGAATTTCCAGTAGAAGGCGGTTCCAGCAGATTGGAACCTATTTATTACAGTCAGGTGCCTGATAAAATCGGACCATCCAGGAGCGCCAGACCTTATTTTATTGATATGGCCAGGGAATATAAGGCCGTATTCGTGCACCATGGCTGGAGCCCGCAGGCAAAAAAATATTTGGAATCAAATGTCATTCCGTATATCAGCGCTTTTTCTCACGGCGATATTTTCTATCGCTCCACTGACCGGTCAGCGCCGCACAACTCTTATCCTACAGGAAAAGATGTATGGGCTCTGATCAAAAAGAAGGGCTGGGACAAGGAGCAGGATGTCCGCAAGTTTGCATTCCTCAGCGACGGCGAAAAGCAGGAAGGCGCTCGGGCTGTTGATATTAATATTGACTATCGGGTAAATAAAAACAATTATAAATACGATGCCAAGACCGGCCTGTATAAAAAATCCGTAGGCGGCGAAGTGTACACGGACAAAGAGACAGGAAAGCAGATTACAACGAGAAATATTCTGGTGCAGAAAGTAAAATCCAAGGTGCTGGATGAAAAGGGCCGTCTTAAGATCAATATGACTGCCGGGGGAGATGCCATGCTGTTTACAAACGGAGTTGTTGTAAAGGGCAGCTGGTCCCGTAAAAATCTGGATTCTCCGACGATTTTTAAAGACAAGGATGGGAATGAGATGAAGCTTAATGTTGGAACCAGCTGGATTCAGGTTGTTGATGATACTGTAACCATCACCTATTGAGAAAAATGAGAGAAGAGATAAAAGAAGATAAAATGCTGCTGGCCATGGCAGAGGACAGGCTGAACCAGTGC
>CAUEYG010000176.1 GCA_959021945.1 uncultured Eubacteriales bacterium
GGAAAGCCGATTCTCCCTTCCAGGGAGGAAGTAGAAGAAAATCCCAGGGCACGAAGTGCAAAACTGAGGGTTGTGGAAAAAATGAGGTAAGAGATGATAGCAGCAGAAAAATGGTATGAATATCAAGAGAATTATCAAAAATATGGCTTTGACATGAAGCCCAAAAGGCCGAGAAAACCGAAAAAGCATCCTAAGAATACCATTTCGGCCCAAGATAAAATAAGGCTTTTAATTCTCACAGTTGTAGTGGGGCTACTCTGTGTGGGACTGATTATAATTACTGCTTTTGCTGCTGCTATTAAATATGATACAAACCAGATGATCAAGGAAAACAATGCCTTAGAAGCAGAAATTGAAAATATCAATGTGAAGATTTACAGCACCAATAATATTGAGGCTATTGAGAAAAAAGCTACGGAACAGCAAAAGATGGTGTATCCCAAATCCAAACAGATTGTTTATCTGACAGAAGATGAAATGCCGGAAAAAGGATTTGCTGATATCCTGAGGAAACAGGCATATAATTGAGTCGGCAAAAATATAATAAAATGTGCCGAAAACAAGTGAATAGATAAAAAGGACCAGATAGCTTAATCGGACAGCAAAAAGCTGTCTGGATTCTTTTATTATGCAGGAAATACCGTTTAGGGGGAAAGATGACAAAACCATTAAATAAGAGTAAAAAGAGAATTATTATTGCTTTTGCCATTATGTACGGCGTCTGTGGGATCTTATGCTTTCGGGTAGGATGGATTCAAATTGTAAAAGGCGCTGAATATTCAAAGATGGCCACAGAACAACAGACAAGGGATGTTCCCATAGCCGCAAAGCGAGGGGCCATTTATGATACCAATGATAAGGAGCTGGCTATCAGCGCCACCTGCTACTCTGTATGGGCAAGACCTGCCAATGTGCGCAGGGGAGATACTGCGGCAGAAAAAGAAGCAAGCGTGGAAAATGTGGCCAGTACCCTTTCTGAAATCCTAAAAAAAGATAAAGAAGAAATCAAAACACTGATAACAAAGCAGCAGGCTCTTGTTAAAGTAGATAAATATCAGGATAAAGACACTGCAGATAAAATTCGAAAAAAACAGCTTCCCGGAATTGAAATTGCAGAAGATGTGAAACGTTACTATCCTCTTGGAGCATTCCTGTCTCACACATTGGGCAGTGTTACCGATGATAATACAGGCCTTTCTGGATTGGAGCTTCAGTATAACCAGTATTTGTCCGGCATTTCCGGGAGATGGATTAAAAATACAGATATTACAGGAAACGGGCTTTCTTATGGAAAGGAAAAATACTATCAGGCTGAAGATGGGCTGGGCCTTGTTTTAACCATTGATGAGACGATCCAGCATTATGTAGAAAAGTCCATAAAGACGGTACAAAAAAATACAAAATCAGATCGTGTCATGTGTATTATGATGGACCCGAAAACCGGCGACATATTGGCTTTGGCTCAGACTCCAGAGTTTGACCCTAACGATTCGAAGACGCCTCTCAGCAAGAGCGAGCAGGAAAAGCTTGAAAAGCTTTCTGATGCAAAAAAAATGGAATACTGGAACTCCATGTGGAGAAATTCTCTAATCAGTGATGTTTACGAGCCAGGGTCTACCTTTAAACTACTGACCACATCCATGGCGCTGGAAGAAGGAAAAACAAATATAAAAGAACATTTCACCTGTACCGGCTCCGTCAATGTGTCGGGGACCAAGTTGAAATGCTGGAGGTCTTATAATCCCCATGGGACACAGACTCTGGAAGAGGCAGTAGGAAATTCCTGCAATCCAGTCTTTGTAAAACTGGCTCAGCGCATGGGCATCAACAAGTTCTATAATTACCTGGAAAGCTTTGGAATATCAGAAAAAACAGGAATTGATTTCCCGGGAGAGGGAAATTCCATACTGCAAAACAAAGATACTGCAGGGCCTGTAGGCCTTGCTACCATGGGATATGGGCAAGGAGTTGCTGTAACGCCCATTCAGCTCATAACAGCCATTTCCTCTCTTGGAAACGATGGAAAGCTCATGCAGCCCAGATTAGTCAAGGCTCTGGTAGATGAAAACGGTGATACGGTAAAAGAGTTTGATACAAAAGTAGTCAGACAGACGGTATCGAAAAAAACTGCAGATGAAATGTGCCAGATCATGGAATTTGTAGTTGCCAAGGGGGGTGCAGGTACAGCCAAAGTGGAAGGCTACAAAGTAGGAGGAAAGACTGGTACAGCTAATAAAGCTAAAAATGGAGGATACAGTGAAGAAACATTTTCATCCTTCATTGGCATGGCCCCTATGGATGACCCACAAGTGGCAATCCTAGTCATAGCAGACAATCCAAAAGGCGTAAAGTTCGGAAGCCAGACAGCTGCTCCGGGCGCCAAGCTGATCTTGGAAGATACGCTGCGCTACATGGACCTGCAGCCTAAATTAACAAAAGAAGAAAAAGAAGAACTGAACAAGGATCAGGTTGTCGTTCCTGACCTGGTAGGCGAAGGCCTGGAAGAGGCTATCGGCATCCTTGGCGGATTATCACTAAACTATGAAGCTTCCGGCGGTGTGCAGGATGAAGATTTTATCATCAAGGACCAATATCCGAAAGCAGGAGAAAAAATTGGGAAAGAGGGAACAGTATATTTATATAGGAAGTGATATGCGTGGTCAAAGTATTGGGAATTACTGGCACCAATGGGAAAACGACAGTTTCCTGCATGTTAAAGGAAATCCTGGAAGTTCAGGGAGAACCCTGCGGGCTCATTGGCACGATTGAACACCAGATTGGGGAAAAACACTATGTACCCATTAACACAACTCCGGGAAAAGAGTTGCTGAAAGAACTGTTTCAGCAAATGAAAATGCAAAAGATAGGCCAGTGCGTAATGGAGGTCTCTTCCCACGGTATTGACCAGGGAAGGATCGATGAAATTCAGATTGCCTACGGCGGCTTTACCAACCTGAGCCAAGATCATCTGGACTATCACAAGACCATGGAACACTATTATCAGACAAAAAAACGCTTGTTTCTGCAATGTGAAAAGGGCGCAGTCATTAACCTGGATGATCCTTATGGAAAACGCATGTTTCGAGAACTGCAAGAAGAAGTTGACACTTTGCCTGTAAAAGGGTATTCTCTTAAAGATACAAAGGCGGATTTTTATGGAGAAGTCATAAAGGAAACCCTGAGCGGAAGCGAATTCCTGTTTTATGAGGAGAAAAAGCCTTTGGGCCAGCTGAAAATCCATATACCGGGCAGACATTTTCTTTACAATGCAATGTTGGCTGCAGGTATGGCCCGGCAGGCCGGGGCTCCCTTTGAAGCAGTGCAAAAGGGGCTTTGCCAATTAAAAAAGGTACCGGGCCGGATGGAAATAATCGGAAGCCAAGATGATGCCCTGGGGATTGTAGATTACGCCCATACCCCGGATGGCCTGGAAAAACTTTTGAGTACCCTGGTGGACTTTAAACGGGGAAAACTTTTATGCGTATTTGGATGCGGCGGCTTTCGCGACAAAGGCAAGCGAAAATTGATGGGAGAAATCGCAGGAAGGTACAGTGATTACTGTATTATTACAAACGATAATCCCAGGGGAGAGCCGCCTGAAAACATTTGTCAGGCAATTGAAGAAGGTATTTATCCGACAGGATGCGACTACTGTATCATACTTGATCGGTATCAAGCTATAAAAAGAGCGGTTTCTCTTGCGGATAAATGGGATATAATAGTAGTAGCAGGAAAAGGGCACGAGACTTACCAATTGTCAGGTGATAAAAAGCTGCCTTTTGACGACAGAAAAGTGTTAAAAGAGCTCTTGGAGAAAAAATATGAAAAAACTTACAATGAAACAAATTGAAGAGGCTACTGGCGGGAGGCTGGTAAGCGGTCATGGGGATGCGGTGATCCGAAATATTTGTATTGACTCCAGAAAGGCAGGGGAAGGAGACCTTTTTTTCGCTCTGATCGGTGAAAATCAAGACGCCCATAAATATCTTCCCCAAGTTCTGAACGCTGGATGCGGCTGCCTTGTTCTTTCAGATGAAGCTGCTGAAAAAGCAGTCAGCCGTACAGATGGAACCACTGTCATTATGGTGGAAAATACAACCGCAGCTCTTCAGGCTTTGTCTGCTTATTATCTGAAACTGCTGTCTCCAAAAAAAATTGCAGTTACAGGAAGTACAGGAAAAACTTCTACAAGAGATCTGACTTGGTATGTTTGCAGTGAAAAATATAAGACGCAGAAAAATACAGGCAACCTGAATAATCATATCGGTGTGCCGCTGACCATTTTGTCTCTGGAAGAAGATACAGAGGTAGCTGTGCTGGAAATGGGAATGGATAAATTGGGAGAGATTGACCTTTTGGCACGAATTGCAGAGCCGGATATTGGGATCATTACCAACATCGGCATGGCTCATATCGAAAACCTGGGCAGCCAGGAGGGAATTTTCAAAGCAAAGATGGAACTGACCAATTATTTTGATGAAACCAATACCTTGATTTTTCATCAAGAAGGTGAATTCCTGGATTGCCGGCAAATAAAGGGGCCATACCGTATCGTTACTACAGGACTGGATGGAAAGAGCGATTATATTATTTCTCATATTGACGATTTTGGGGCTGAGGGTATACAATTTACCCTGGAACATCAAGGGCAAATGCAACGATTTCGTTTGCCCATACCGGGTAGACACAATGCCCTTAACGGAGCCCTGGCAGTTGCAGCAGGAGCGCAGCTTGGCGTCACTATGGAAGAGGCGGCAAGAGGTCTTGCTAAGGCGGAGCTGACAGACAAGCGGCTGACGGTTCGGGGGAAAAATGGTATCAAAGTAATTGATGATACTTATAATGCCAGCCCGGATTCTATGAAGGCTGCTATTGATGTATTGATGCATACAAGAGGCTTAAGGAGCGTTGCCATTCTGGGAGATATGTTTGAACTAGGCGAGAACAGCAGGAAGCAGCATGAAT
>CAUEYG010000177.1 GCA_959021945.1 uncultured Eubacteriales bacterium
GTTTTCTTTATACAAAAAACAGAGCCGGCGCACACAATCCGGCTCTGTTTTTCTTGCTCTATTTAAAGAAGTGATTCTGCATTCTTATTTCTGAATTCCTCGGAGAACAAGTCTTCTTCTTTTGGAATATTCAGAGGCAATGGTCTTGATACATGGGTAATGTTAATCAGATCTTTCCAGTTTACATTATGAGAAACACTGTTATTCCCCCAAGTTCCGCAGCCCAGGGTCATGGTCATCGGCATTCCGTTTTCCCAGGAGCCGCTGTTTCCTACGCCCTGAGGCTGATTGACCATCATTCTGGCCACTGGCATGCGCTGCGCCATAGTTTCAATCTTCTCATCATCGTTTGTATGAATTCCGCAGCCATGACCTTTTCCCATGTAATTCATTACAGCTTCCATCTTATCCATAGCATCTTCAAAACTGTCAGTCTTGACCAAAGTGGTTACTCTGGAAAGTTTTTCTCCAGTAAAAGGCTGATCGTGCCCAATGCCGTCATTTTCCTCTACAAACAAGAATTCCGTATCATCCTTGATCGCAAGGTCAGCAAGCTGTGCAATCTTTGCTACAGGTTGAGCGACAATGTGCCTGTTTAAGGTGTGATTTTCAGGCCACTGCGGCCACAGCGTCTTTTGCAGCTTTGCTTTTTCTTCTGTATGTTCCTTAATCCAGAACCCGCCCTGGGATTCCAATGCTTTGACAAACTCATCATAGCATTCCTTTTGCACCAAGAGAACGTTTTCCGTAGAGCAGCTTGTAGCATTGTCAAAGCATTTTGAAGTTCGAACCATCTGCGCTACTCGATTTAAATCTGTAGTTCCGTCTACATAAATAGCGTCATTTCCAGTTCCAACCCCAATGGCCGGTGTACCTGATGAGTATGCGGCTTTTACCATGCCTGCGCCTCCTGTTGCCAGAATGAAATCGCATTCTTTCATCAGCACGCCAGAGCAGTCAATGCTTACATAGTCAGGCTCAATGGTGATAATTAAATCTTCCGGAGCATTGAATTTTTTCAGTACTTTTCTCAGGTAATCTACAACAAATAAATTTACTTTCGCAGCCTTTGGATGAGGCGCTAAAATAATGGCATTTCTTCCTTTAATCGCATTCATTGGTTTTACAACTGCCGTATTTTCCGCATTTGTCACAGGAGCCAGAGCACCGATGACGCCCATAGGTTTTGCATATTTGGCAACATTCTTTTCCTTATCAAATTCAATGAGCCCTACGGATTTTTCGTCTTTCATTTCACGATAATGGCCAATGGTTTTGTTCCAGATCTTTGCTATCTTGTCCTCCACGACACCCATACCGGTTTCTGCTACAGTCTGCTCTGCAACAGCCCGCATAAAATCAGGCCTTGTTCCATAGTAAGCAATGGCCTCAACCAGCTCATCCACCTGCTCCTGAGAATATCCTTCCAGCACCTTCTGTGCCTTTTTTGCCCTTTCAATTAATTCTCCCATGTACTTTGCATAATCCATTTTTCACAACCTCCTACTTCTTCATTTGATCAATAGATTCTAATACTTTATCTAAAATTTTCATGGCTTCTCTTAATTCCTGCTCCGTAATAATCAGCGGAGGAGCTACAACAATCATATTTTCATGCGCATAGGTAAAGAATCCCTCTTTCATCAGCATACCGATAATCTTTGCCATCAGGCCTTCCGGGTCATGGTTAAAGGATACAATAGGCGTGCCTTTTTGGTCCTTTACGATTTCCATGGCAGAGAAAAGTCCAATCTGGCGGATCTCGCCAACGCAGGCATGTTTTTTGGCAAATTCCTCTAAGATTTCTCTCAGCACCTTGCCCTGTTTTGCCACATTTTCCTCAATCTTTAAGTTTTTATATTCCTGAATCGTGGCAATTGCTGCTGCGCATCCCATTGGATGTGCATTATAAGTAAGGCCGCACATCATTTTATGGTCGTCAAAGTACTGCTGGATTTTTTCAGAAACAAGGACGCCTCCTAAAGGAACGTATCCGCAGGTCACACCTTTGGCAAAGGTAACAAGATCCGGCTCAACATCAAAGTTCTGGAAAGCAAAGGCCTTTCCGGTCCGATACCAGCCAGCCATGACTTCATCGCAAACCATTAGGATTCCGTGCCTTGTACAAAGCTCTCTTACACCCTTAATCCATTTTACAGGCGGAATCAAAATACCATTGGAACCTACAACGGTTTCCAGGAAAATGGCGGCAATGCTTTCCGGTCCTTCATAGAGAATCTGATTTTCCAGTAACGTAAGGTAAAAGTCCGCAACATCCTCTTCATCTTTAAAGTTTACTTGAGCTGGGGCCCGGTAAGCATAAGGCCCATCATATTTAATGTATCCTGCAGGACCCGGTTCATTTGCAAAATGTCTCGGTTCGCCTGTCAGCATCCCTGCACCTGCCGTAGAGCCGTGGTAACAGCGATACATAGAAAAGATCTTCCACTTTCCTGTATATTGCTTTGCCATTTTAATGGCGTTTTCGTTTGATTCTGCTCCTGCGTTGGTAAAAAATACTTTGGCGTTTTTCATACCCGAAATGTTTACAATTGCCTCTGCTGCGTCAGAGCGAACGTCAATGGCAAACGCAGGGCTGATAAAAGGCATTTTATCAGCCTGATCTTTAATAGCCTGAGCAATGGCTTTATTGCCATGGCCCAAATTGGCGTTTACCAGTTGGGATGACATATCGTAATAGCGATTTCCCTCTTCATCCCAGAAAAAGATGCCTTCTGCTTTTGTAATTACTTTAGGATCAATTGCCTTTTGTGCACTCCATGAGTGCAGGTTGTATGTTAAGCTCTTTTCTTTTATATCTGACACTTCTTTATCCTCTCTTTATACAATTTATACAATATTTTTCAATGGCTTTTGCAAGACCGTCCTGATCATTGCGGTCTGTCACCCAATCAGCCATTGCCTTTACATTTTCCTCCGCGTTTCCCATGGCAACGGAAAGCCCGGCAGCCCGGAGCATTTCCAAATCATTCTGACTGTCGCCGGCGGCCATTACCTCCTCCATAGGAAGGCCCAGCCTGCGGCACAGTACTTGCAAGGTCCCTGCTTTGCTGCAGTTTTCTGCCATCATTTCCACGTTATTAGGACCGGAAGAGGTGATAGATACATGCTCCATCTGCCTCATGGTTTGCTTCAGCATTTCATGGGACAAGCCAGGGTCAAAATAGACTGCAACTTTTTCAACTTTTCCCTTATGCACTTCCAACAGCTGCCTTACACCTCTTACAGGCAGTCTGGTATTTAACACATAATTTCTGTCCCTGTAAGTCACTTCGCCTTTTGCCACCTTTTTATAATAGGCCATTTCTATGTAAGCGCTCCCTTTTACATATACTTCTATCATCACCTCCAATTTGTCGAGTATTTTCTTCATTTCCTCTGTACTGGATGGGGCAATATAATTTTCGTATATGGTCTCCCCGGTCTTTATATCTCTGATCTGGGCCCCGTTAGAAGTAACGGCGTAGCGGATACATTGTCCATCGTCTATTTCCAATAGTTCCTGAGGCAGCGACTTAAAGCATCTTCCTGTAACCGGTACGATTTCCGCCCCGAAAGACGCAGCTTTTGATAGGGCCTGCTTTGTCCTTTCTGTTAATGTGTTCTCAGGTGTCAAGGTGGTGCCGTCCAAGTCAAGGGCGATTAATCTTATGGTCATTCAAATTCTGTCCTTTCTTCCCTAAAGTGGTATGTTGGAATGCTTTTTATAAGGCATGGATGGTTTTTTGTTTCGGATAATCCGCAGATCTTTAATAATCCTGCTGCGAAGATCTTCCGGGTCAATAACATCATCGACAATGCCATACTCCGCGCCTTTATACGGATTTAAAAAGACTTCCTTGTACGTTTCTGTCAATTCCTTTCTCTTTGCTTCTTTATCTTTGGCCTGAGCGATCTCATGTTTAAATACAATGTTGGCAGCTCCGTCTGCTCCCATAATAGCCAGCTCACCTGTAGGCAGCGCTAGGACAAAGTCCGCGCCCATTCCTTTTCCGCACATAGCCGAATAAGCCCCTCCGTAATCCTTTCGCACTACAACCGTAATTTTCGGAACAGTGGCCTCTGAGTAGGCAAAGAGCAGTTTCGCTCCGTTTCGGATAATTCCATTATGTTCCTGCATAACGCCGGGAAGATATCCGGGGGTATCGGCAAGGGTAATCAAAGGGATATTGTAGCAGTCGCAAAACCGAACAAATCTGGCGGCCTTCCAGGAGGCGTTTACATCAATGCAGCCTGCCAGCACCCTGGGCTGATTTCCTACGATGCCTACAGTCTCTCCTCCTAATCGTGCAAGACCCACTACCATATTCTGGGCAAAGCTTTCCTGGATCTCGAAAAAGTCCCGGTTATCCACGAAACTTCTGATAACCTCTTTGATATCAAAGGATTTTTGCGCGTCTACAGGTATCATCCCTTTGATTTCCGGAGTCTTACGGTCAATGGGATCGTTTTCTGCATAGCGAGGAGGAGCCTCTTTGCTGTTAGCCGGTAGAAAGGAAAGGAGTCGCTTTGCCACTGCAAAGGCATCCTGCTCAGAATTAACAACAAAGTGGGCCAGGCCTGTAATCCTCCCATGCACCCCTGCGCCGCCAATTTCATCAAAGGTGGTCTTTTCCCCTGTAACAGATTCAATGACAGCCGGCCCTGTAATAAACATTTTTCCAATAGGGTTTACCTGGATAATAAAGTCTGTCAACGCAGCACAGTAAGAAGTCCCTCCTGCACAGGTTCCCATAATAATGGAAATCTGCGGTATCCAGCCAGAAGCAATGCTGGTTTTTCCAAAAGTGGAGCAGTAGGCGTGCAGTGCCGATACTCCCTCCTGGATTCTGGCTCCCGCCGCATCGTTAAAGGATACGATGGGATATCCTCCCTCCATAGCTTTTTCAAAGCAGTTCATAATTTTATCCCTGC